>DATGCI010000078.1:0-3045 GCA_035312185.1 bacterium | reverse complement strand
TTCACAATCCACCCAATATCAAAGGCGTAGAAGCTGCTGAAGAACGATTACCCGGCAAACCCAATGTAGGCGTTTTTGATACTGCCTTTCACTCAACCTTACCTCCTGAAGCCTATTTGTACGCAATCCCTTATCGCTATTATCGGGAAGAGTCGATTCGGAAATACGGTTTTCACGGCACTTCTCATTATTATGTTGCCAATAGAGCCGCCGATATGTTTGGTAAGGATATTGAAGATATGAATATCATTACCTGCCATCTTGGGAATGGTGCTAGTGTTGCAGCTGTAAAAAATGGTAAATCAATAGATACTTCTATGGGATTCACTCCTCTGGAAGGTCTGGTTATGGGCACTCGTTCTGGCGATATTGATCCTGGTGTTATTTTCTATATTGCTGAAGAAGAAAATATGTCCATTGAGGAAGCCAACCAATTTTTCAATAAGAAATGCGGTGTCCTAGGGCTCTCTGAAGATACTAATGATATGCGTGATCTGGAAGAAAAAGCACTGGCTGGTGAGAAACAATATAAATTGACTATGGATGTTTACCATTATCGCATCAAAAAATACATTTCTGCTTATATCGGGATAATGAATGGTGTCGATGCGATTGTATTTACTGGCGGAGTTGGTGAAAATTCTGATTATACTCGTGAAGATTCTTTGAAAAATATGGATAATCTGGGAATTGTGATTGATAAAGAGAAAAATGATGGATTAAGAGGAAAAGAAGCCGTTATCAGTGCTGACGAATCAGACGTTGATATTCTTGTTATTCCAACTAATGAAGAATTGGTCATTGCCCAGGAAACTGCTCGTATTCTGAAGAAAAAATAAAACAATTATCAACAAATCAATAATAATGACTGGCAATCTGTTTGATTGAAAATTTAATAGGCCTTTCAGTTTTAAATTAAAGCTGAAAGGCTTATCTTATTTTGCGTGGATTTTACTAATAATCCAGTTGTTTCTTTCAAACAATAAATGATTTAGATTTGAATTTAAAATTAATTAATATTCGGTGGTGCAAATAAGCGCCGCAGTGAGAACTTTTTTTTGTAAGACTGGAGGAATAAATAAGCCTGTGAATACATTTAAACGCATGATCCGTTTTGTTAAGCCCTATTGGAAAGTCCTTGTACTGGGATTTATTGCCTCTTTGATCTATGTTATTTTTAACCAGGCCTCGGTCTGGATGTCAGCTTCCTTTATTAAAGTTATTTTTCAAGGCGAGGAAAAAACTCAACAGGTAGAAAAAAAACCTGAACCGCAAAGTGATATTGCGCCTGACGGTATTTCTATACCTGGCGAAGAACAGGTTGAAAATTTAAACACTAAAATCAAAACTAAATTTGAATCTCTGATCCAGCGGGATACACCTCAACAAACTTTAACAGTTTTGTGTATTATTCTGATTTCAGTTTTTTTCCTAAAGAATATCTTTCGATTTATAAAGGGGCTGACTATAAAATTTGTGCAATTACGCCTGATCACTGATGTCAGGGATATGCTCTATTCCCATTTAAACAAACTGAGCCTTTCTTTTTATTCTCGAAAGCGAACCGGCGAAATCCACTCTATTGTCCAAAATGATGTCACCAAATTGCGCAATGCTCTTACAGTGACTTTCAATCGGGCGATTGTGGGGCCTCTAAATATTCTGACAACTGTAATCTTACTATTCATTATTTCCTGGGAACTAACTTTGCTGGCTTTGATCATTCTTCCTGTTACTGGATATGTTATGGGAGTTATTGGAAATGTTATTCGGCGGCGCAGTGTGCGAAATTCTGAACAGATAGCCGGCGTCATGTCCATTCTCAACGAAACAATCAAAGGCATTCGAATTGTGAAAGCCTTTGCTATGGAAGAAGTGGAAAAGAGTAAATTCTTCAAGGCCACAAAAAAGTATTTCAAGTTAATGTTCAAAACGGAACGGCTGGATACACTTTCGTCGCCTTTAAATGAAATAATTGGAACTTTAATTGGCATCTCTCTACTCTGGATCGGTGGTCGAGCAGTTTTGAGCGGAAAAGGCCTGGCACCGGAAGATTTTATGCGCTTTCTATTTCTTCTTTTTAACATGATGAATCCCATTAAAAGATTAAACAAAGTCAATATTTCCATTCAGCGCGGTATTGCTGCTGGTATGCGAATCTTTACAATTCTCGATGAAGAGCCTGATGTAGTTGAAAAAGAAGATGCCAAAGAATTGAAATCCTTTCAAAAAGGCGTTGAATATAAAAATGTAAATTTTTCTTACAATCAGGATGAAAAAACTGTTCTCAAAGATATAAATCTCAAAGTTGATAAAGGTGAAGTTGTAGCTTTTGTAGGACAGAGCGGCGCAGGGAAAACTACTCTCGTTGACCTATTACCCCGTTTTTATGATGTTGATTCTGGCGAGATCACTATCGATGGCCACAATGTCAAAGACCTCACCTTGAACTCTTTACGGGGACATATTGGAGTTGTTACTCAGGAAACCATATTATTTAATGATACGGTTTTCAACAATATTGCTTACGGGATCAAGAATGCAGACAAAGACAAAGTCAGAAAAGCAGCCAAAGCGGCTAATGCGCTCGAGTTTATTGAAGAATTGCCAAAAGGTTTTGACACAACGGTTGGAGAAAATGGTGTGAAATTGTCAGGCGGACAAAAGCAGAGAGTGACTATTGCCCGAGCCTTGATGAAAAATCCACCAATTTTAATACTTGATGAGGCCACATCCTCGCTTGATACTGAGGCTGAGCAAAAAGTACAGGCCGCAATTAACAAACTTATGGAAAACCGAACAGTTTTTGTAATCGCCCACCGCCTCTCAACAATTACTGGTGCTGATAAAATTCTGGTCCTTGACGAAGGGCAGATTGTTGAGCGCGGTACTCATGATGAATTATTGAGCGATGAAGATAGCTTGTACTCCTACTATTTTAATCTACAATTTGAAGTCTAGTAATCTATGGCAAAAAAAGAAATATTCTTTCATGTAGGCCTTGGAAAAACCGGAACGACTTTTCTTCAGCATAGAGTTTTTCCC
>DATGCI010000077.1:0-40875 GCA_035312185.1 bacterium | reverse complement strand
ATGAATATTACAAAAATGTAGGATAACAAATTGTAATCTTTTGACCATTATCAAAAAATCTATTTTGTAAACCACTAAAAAACAATGAAATACAAATATAAAATAATTAATGCAAATTGATTGGCACAATCATTGAAACTCCATGTGAGCGTAAACCAAAAAATGAAAGGAAAGTAATGACACAAACAAAATTAAGAAAAGATGTTTTGCTCAAAGTTGCTGAAAAATCGACCGGTATCAAGGAAAAACTCAATGGTAAAAAAATAAAGAAGTTCGGTATTAATTCCTTTAATAATCAGGTTATGCGGGAAAAATTGCCCAAAGATGTCTATAAAAAATTGAAACAGACCATTCAGGAAGGCAAAAAATTGGATATGAGCATCGCTAAATCTGTGGCCCATGCTCTCAAAGAGTGGGCTACTGAAAAAGGTGTTACTCATTTTACTCATTGGTTTCAACCTTTGACTGGTTCAACAGCAGAAAAACATGATGCATTTTTAGAAATTGATAATGATGGATTTGTAGTAGAGCGTTTTCGGCCAGAACAGCTGGTCCAGGGCGAACCGGATGCCTCCTCCTTTCCCCATGGTGGAAGAAGGTCAACATTTGAAGCTCGAGGATATACTGCCTGGGATCCCTCTAGCCCGGCTTTTATTAAGGAAGGCCCTAATGGCGGAATTTTGTGTATTCCTTCTGTATTTATCAGCTACAATGGAGAAGCGCTTGATAAAAAAACACCTTTGCTCAGAGCCATGGAGGATATTAATAAATCTGCATCCAGAATTTTGAATATGTTTGGCAATGATTCAAGTCGGGTTAAGATTACGATCGGTACTGAACAGGAATATTTTTTAATTGACAAAGCTTTCTATGCTCTGCGTCCTGATTTGCAATTGACAGGTCGAACACTTTTTGGAGCAGTTCCACCCAAAGGTCAGGAACTGGATGACCATTATTTTGGTACAATTAAAGAGCGAGTTCTCGGTTTTATGCAGGACGTTGAAGAGGAACTATACAAGCTGGGAATTCCAGCTAAAACCCGCCATAATGAGGTGGCCCCACAGCAGTTTGAGATTGCTCCTATTTTTGCGGAGGCCAATATTGGTGCTGATCGAAATCAGCTTATGATGCAGGTGATAAAAGAAGTTGCTGATCGAAAAGGGCTGGCAGCATTAATGCATGAGAAGCCTTTCGAAGGTATTAATGGAAGTGGTAAACATAATAACTGGTCAATTCAGGATGTTGCTGGCAACAATCTACTTGATCCTGGAGAAACTCCCGAAGAGAACCTGCAATTTCTCGTTTTTCTGGTCGCTACTTTGCGAGCTGTTTATAAATATGGTGATATTTTGCGAGCCACAGTGGCTTCCTCCAGCAATGATCACAGGCTTGGTGCTAATGAAGCCCCACCAGCAATTATGTCTGTATTTTTGGGAGAACATCTGGATAGCATTCTCAACCATATTAAAGAGGGCAAGGATTTTAAATCATCGCAGGATTTTGTCATTGATCTCGGTATCAACAAGCTTCCATCCATTCTCAAGGATAATACGGACAGAAATAGAACTTCGCCTTTTGCTTTTACTGGTAACAAATTTGAATTCCGGGCTCCTGGATCAAATGCCTCGGTTTCATTAACCAACACAATCCTGAGCGCAGCAGTTTCTGAATCTTTAAGTGTTATGGCTGATGATATAGAAAAAGAAAATAAAAAAGAAGAGAATTTTGATCAGGCTGTACTCAAAGTTCTCAAAAAATATATCATTGAAACCGAGCCTATCCGTTTTGAAGGTGATAACTACAGTGAAGAGTGGGTTAAAGAAGCAGAAAAACGGGGCCTACCCAACCATAAAACAAGTGGCTATGCCTATGATGCTATCCTTGATGAGAAAAATGTAGAAATGCTGAGCAGCAGAAATATATTTGATAAGATTGAACTTGAATCCTTATATAACACAAAGCAGGAAAAATATATTACCGAACTGGAAATTGAGGGTAAAACCCTAGTCAATCTGGTAAGAACTGAGGTTATTCCTGTGGCTATCGAATATCAGTCTATACTTATGGAAAATGTCAAAAATGCCAGCCAATTAAAAAAAGAATTTAACATTGATACAGGTCAGGATGGTAAACAGATTCTAAAGCAGGTTACTGAATTGATCAAAGATATTCGGTCGGGCGTGTCCGGCTTAGAAGAAAAAATGGAAAATGCCGAGGCTAAAGACGATCTTTCTGAGGCTGCCAAATATTTCTCCGATGAGATTGTTCCTCAGCTGGAAAAAGTTAGAATACCAGTTGACAAACTTGAGGAATTAATTCCAGCGGAAGAATGGCCTTTACCTAAATATTCAGAAATGCTTTTTATGATATAAATTAAAAGCGGGAGAGAAGAAATTTTTCCCTCCTTCCTTCTTCTCTCTCCCTCTTTTTTTTTATTCAGGAAGTTTTTCGAAATAGCTATTACGATATTTACAAGCCTCTAAATTTTGATGTTTAGAGGCTATTAATTAATACTAGTTGAATATTTTTTGTAATTAAAACTAAAAATTAGAAAGTAAAATATGTGTGGAATATTAGGAATATTAGATATAAAAACAGATAAAGGAGAACTGCGCAAGCAGGCTCTAAAACAAACCAAATTACAACGTCATCGCGGGCCGGATTGGTCCGGAATTTATACAGGTGAAAATGCCATATTGGCTCATGAAAGACTGGCCATTGTGGATCTTATTTCAGGTGGTCAGCCTCTTTATAATAAAGATAAAACTCATGCTCTGGCTGTCAATGGCGAGATATATAATCATCAGGAATTAAGAAAAACGATTACCTGCGATTATGAATTTCAAACTGAATCCGACTGTGAAATTATTTTGGCCTTATATGAGGAGAAGGGAATTGATTTCCTGGATGAACTACAGGGAATGTTTGCCTTTATTTTATATGATGATGAAAAAGATCAGTATTTAATCGCCAGGGATCACATGGGAATCAATCCGCTTTATACAGGTCACGATCAGGAGGGTAATTTTTATGTTTCATCAGAATTGAAAGCGATTGAAAACGAATGTATCACGATTTCACAATTTCCTCCAGGGCATTATTTAGTAAGCGGCCAGAAAAAACCCCAGCCCTATTATAAGCGCGATTGGATGGATTTTAAAAATATCAAAGATAATAGCTCTGATATTGCAGAGCTGCGGCATGCTTTAGAAGAATCTGTCCGCTCTCATTTAATGTCGGATGTCCCTTATGCAGTCCTTTTGTCGGGTGGGCTGGATTCTTCGATTGTAGCAGCAATTGCCAATCAATATGCACCCAAACGAATTGAAGAGCATGGAAGAACAGCAGCCTGGTGGCCACGCTTGCATTCTTTTTCTATTGGATTGGAAGGTTCGCCTGATTTAAAAGCTGCCAAAGAGGTCGCCGATTATTTAGGAACTGTCCATCACCAATTGCATTATACGATTCAGGAAGGGCTGGATGCTATATCTGATGTAATTTATTTTCTGGAAACCTTTGATGTGACAACAGTAAGGGCTTCTACACCAATGTATCTGATGGCCAGAAAAATAAAGGCTATGGGCATTAAAATGGTTTTGTCAGGAGAAGGTTCGGATGAAATGTTTGGCGGCTATCTCTATTTTCACAAAGCTCCCTCAGCACGCGAATTTCACGATGAAACAGTTCGCAAGCTGGACAATCTTTATCAATATGATTGCTTACGAGCCAATAAGTCTATGGCAGCCTGGGGAGTGGAAACCCGTGTTCCATTTTTGGATAAAGAGTTTTTAGATGTAGTTATGCGCTTGAATCCCAAAGATAAAATGTGCGGGAATGGTAAAATGGAGAAAAATATTTTGCGGGAAGCCTTTGATGGCTATTTACCTGATAGCATATTATGGCGGCAAAAGGAACAGTTTTCCGATGGTGTCGGTTATTCCTGGATTGACAGACTCAAAGATTATGCAGATAAGGAAGTCAGCGATAAACAATTAGTCCAGGCCAAGCAACGTTTTCCTCTGAAAACACCTCTAACTAAAGAAGCTTATCTTTACCGTCAGATTTTTGAATCCCATTTTCCTTCCCAAACTGCTATTGACACAGTTCCCTTTGAACCTTCTATTGCCTGTTCCACTCAAACAGCCCTTGAATGGGATAAAGATTTTAAAAATTTAGCCGACCCTTCTGGACGTGCTGTCAACAATGTGCACAAAGATAGTTATTAGAATTCAACATAATCCTGTTTGTACTATCAATAAAATGATTAAACCGGGTCTGTTTGAGCAGGCCCGGTTTAAATATTAATAGCAAGGGTTTGTAAATTATCTCAACATGAGCATCAACTTTCTCTTATTAAAAAATATGCTTTGCAGACAAAAATAAACAAAAGATGCTGTTCTAATAATATAATAAATTAGACGGATATCCCTCTCAATTTTAAAATATTATATAAATAATGAAAATATTAATTTTATAGTATAGTGTCTTGACATTCTTAAATTTGCTGGGTAGTTTAGTATTTGTAATACAATTATATTATGAGGTGAAATATGAAAAGAAAAATAGTGAGAGTCGGAGCCAGTCTTTGTATCTTATTACCTAAAAAAATAATCACAAAAGTTGGATGGGATTTTGGAGATCATGTAGATCTGATACTGGATGAAGATGAACAGAAAATCACATTAATGGATTACGAAGAGAAGGAAAGAAAAGGTGCTTTTGGTGATTTTTCACAGTTTAAGGAACAGTATAGCGAAGCTTTTGAAGAAGATGAGTAAATAGGGGATAATTATGAAGAGAAAAATTATAAGAGTTGGCTCAAGTCGTGGAATTTTAATACCTCGTGAAGTTACCCGGGCCATGGGCTGGGAATTCGGAACGATTACGGATTTAGAAGTTGACGAAGAAAAAAATCAGCTTACTCTGGAAACAGCTGAAGTCGATATACCTGATGAATTGGAGAAAGACCAGTTGAAACAGTTTGAAGAATTGGCAAAACAGCATAAAAAATTACTGGAGGCTCTCGATGACTGATGATCAGAAAAAAGAACTGAAATTATTAGCATATGCTCACTGGAATATAAGCAAAACTCTTGATACGGAAAACGGCATTCGGGATATTGAAGTTTTAAAAGGAGTGGTCTCAATGCCTGGTGGGGGCTCTCTGACCTGTTTATTGGGGGAAAAACTGGCTAATAAGAAGGACTTATATTCTCAATTAGGCTGGTTTATTTATTATACTTTGGAAGGAGAACCCTTTAACAGCAAGAACAAGGCTCTTATTTTGCTGGTATTAGCCTGGGTGTTAGATCATTATAATCTCCAATATGAACTTGAGGAAATTTCCGAATACATAGAAAATCTAGACACGATGCGTCAGGGTAATGCTGATATTTCAAGCTGGTTTTCAGAACATATACAATAATTTCAGACGGCAAAATTTGAATGTAATTATAATTGTGGTAAAGTATGTCTAAAAAAATCAGTAAAGAAGCAGTAAGAGATTATCTGGCCATTGCCGTGGGAACGCTGTTAATGTCTCTGGCTCTTGTTCTGTTTTTATCGCCATCAAGAATTGTGGCCGGGGGAGTCAGCGGCCTGGCTATTATTACCAAACAATTATGGAATTTTCCTCTCGGTGTGGTCATGATCCTTGTTAATGTGCCTCTTTTCATAGCCGGGTTAAAAATTCTGGGAAGTTCATTTGGGGTTCGTACATTTTATGCTTTTACTCTTTTTTCCATATTTACCGATATTTTTGATAAAGTAATCAAGCTGGAGTCGGCTACCGATAATATTTTACTGGCTGCTATTTTTGGCGGAGTAATGCTAGGACTGGGCCTGGGGATTGTATTTCGCTTTCAAGGCACGACTGGAGGAAGCGATATAGTTGGTCAGATCATTAATAAATATTCCAATTTGTCTGTTGGAACCAGCATAATCATTGTCGATTTTTTCATAATCTTGAGTGCTGGTATTATTTTTGGTAATATTAATCTGGCTCTTTATGGTCTGATAAGTTTGTATTTGAGCGGTCAGATCATTGATATGATCATTGACGGACTGGATTATGCCCGCTCCTTTTATATCATTACTGAAAAGGATCAGGAAATCAAAGAAATGGTTTTGGACACTATGGATAGAGGAGGAACAGTACTTCAGGGAGAGGGCTTCTACACTTCCCAAGAAAAAGATGTCCTGTTTGTAGTTGTCACTTTAAAAGAGGTCTACGCACTCAGGCAGCGAGTCCGTGAAATTGACCCCGATGCCTTTATTATAATTGCTGATGTTCATGAAGTTCTGGGACACGGTTTTCGGCCTAGAATTAAACAATAGTCATTTCATAGATTTAATTGTCAAAACAGGACAGTGACTGTGCCGGATAATCTTTTCAGCAACGGATCCAAAGATAAGATGTTTGAGTCCGGAACGGCCATGGGTGGAAATAACCAAAAGATCTACATCTTCACTTTGAGCAATTTTGTCAATTTCCTGAGCAGGATCGCCAGAACTGATGATCTTTTTATATTCAACTTCAGAAGGCAGCTTATCTTTGACAATAGAATCCATATTCTTATTGGCTGTGTCTTTTAACATCTCTCTGTAGCTGGAAATATCAAATTCACTGGGATGGGAAGGAGTGGGTACCACAGGAATGGGCGTTATTACATGGGCCAGGATTAATTTTGAAGAAAGCTGCCGGGAAAGTTCAATGGCATTATCCAGCGCTTCCATAGAATGTTTACTAAAATCGAGAGGACATAAAATATTTTTTACTGGAAACATGCTTAACTC
The DNA here is from genome assembly GCA_035312185.1 of bacterium. Taxonomy (GTDB): domain Bacteria; phylum Fidelibacterota; class UBA2242; order UBA2242; family JAFGTP01; genus JAIPHI01. The sequence continues at coordinate 34,080 of DATGCI010000077.1, read as the reverse complement.
CTTTCCGGGTTTATTATTTCTTGCTTCTATTAGAAAATAAATATTTTTACGATTTATTTCAAATTGATTAAAAACTGCTGGGTAGTTGAACTATTTTTCTTGTTAAATTCAATAATTTTTTTTATTCTTTATGGATGTAAATAAAATAATTTTATATAAGTAGCAGAATTTGAGAAAATATTATCTCTTCATATATATTTTTGTTATCATATCAGGCGGGCTTTGGGGTGAAGTCATAAATCCGGCCATTCTTCCTTTGGCCCAGGAAAATACAATTGTGCTGGAACATTCCGGAGCCTATGATCTTGACAATAATAATTTGTTGGACATGGTTGCTATAACCTGTTCAGTCAATTCTGAGGGACAGCCTGTTAAAGATTCTACGAGTCTTGTTCTGCTGGAATTGCGGCCCAATTCTGTTATAAAGCAACTCTGGGAATATAAATTACTCTCCGGTCGGTTTCTCGATGTAAAAGTTGCTGATATAAATGGTGATGGACAGCAGGAATTTGCTGCTATATGCAAATTCGACTATGCGCCTGAAGAAGGCGAAAGCGATTGGTTGTATATTTTTGAGAAACAGGGTAAAAATGTGGTTAGAAAATATGAACCGATCAACCGTAATTATCCTGAGGTCAATGCGGAGTATATTGATGTTGGTGATTTTAATAATGATGGTGTTGATGATCTCTTGATCTCATCGGGAAGTCCGACCCGAGGAGCCTATATTATCCGCAGCCAAAGATTTGGAACAGGGCAGGAAAGCACAATTATGGTAAATAAGCTGCAATTGCGTTCTGGTGTGGCCCGATTTCGTGCTTTTTCCGCAAATATTGACAGCCTGCCCGGTGATGAAATTATAATGCTGGGCGGACGTGATTATGCCGAACTTCTGGGCTACAGCCTTAAATCTGGTTCCTTATCAGGCAGCAATTTTGTATTTGAGAAAGAGCAAATTGATGGACTTAAAATTGATCTGGCTCTATCAGCCAATCTGGATAGCAGTGCTTATGATGAAATTGTTTTGCCCTTTAAAAACGGGAGCAATTATTTGCTCCGTTTTCAGAATCAAAACTTTACGGCATACCCTATTAAAAAAATGGATGAAAAGGTCAAGGATATTAAAACTAAAAACATGGGGTATGGGGAAATTGAGGATATCTTTTATTTAGCAGAAGATGATACCCGGGTTTACCGGCTTGAATTTGAAGCCTCTGATTCGGCTAAAATTGTCTTTAATAAAAAATTCTATTACAATCCCTATTTTTCAGATGTTGAACTGCTGTCATTGGGATTTTCATCGGAATTTCGGAGATCTGCAGGTCCGGCAATGATCATTCCCTATTACAATCAAAATTTTTACAAACATGGCATTAGCTACTGGTTAATGGAGCAAAAGACAGCTAGGCCAGACACCGGTCCGCCGGAAGTTAGAGAGGAAATAGCAGGATTAGAAGAGCAGAAAAGCGGGCTCTTAGACTTTGCTGAAATTGGTAGTTTGAGAGATGAGTATTCCCATGTTGAAGGACGAGAAGTGCCTCTGGCCAATTATAAAAACCATAAACAGCTTTTATCAAAGCAGATAGATCGGAATTTGGATAGTTTATATGATTTTTCTATTACAGCAGGGGACACCTTTGTCTATGAATGCGATTCTCTGGATTGTAGTAATGAAGAAATTACGGTGATTGGGCCCGGCAATATTAGTTTAAGTTCAGATAGCAGCAGGATCGTCTGGGCAACTTCTGAATCCTATTTAGGTGAGAACAAAATTATTATTAGCCAGGGACAGCAGTCACAGATCATTAGCCTGTATATAAATTCTCCACCTCGTATTATTGCATATCCGGAGAGACAAAATATTCTTCAGATTGGTGAAACTTTTTCCTATTCACTTGGTGTCGAGGATAAAAATCAGGATTCTGACATAGTTTATAAACTGGTGCAATATCCGGAGGGATCTATTATTGAAGAAGATGGCACTATTCACTGGAAGCCCTCTTTTTATCAGAAAGACTGGCATGATTTCAGAGTATTAGCCTGTGATGGTTTTGATAGTACTGCTGTCGAATTTGCCATTTTTGTAAATCATCCACTGACTATAGTTTCAGAACTGCCCCAAGTTATCGAACCCGGCCAGAATCTGGAGAGCAAAATTCACATCCAGGATAACAAAGGTGCATTATTAAGCATTGATGGGCAAAAAATTCGAATAGATAACCGCTTCAATACTGGTATAATGGAATTTGAACCTTTAAATCAAAATCCTCGCCAATATGTAGAGCGCTTTAAGGCTTTAGGCGATTCTTCAGGTCTGGTGCAGCAGGCTTATTTGTATAATAATAGCATTATTTTAGTGTATAATTTCTATCAATCGAAGCCGGAACATTCGACCATTATCAAAAAATTCTTCACTTCTATTCAAAGAGCAGTTCCTCTCTATAAGATTAGAAAAAACTATAATTATTATGATTATGCTTTGAATCAGGCTCCCGATAATTTTCAGGTCACTCGTCAAGGCGTCTTGAAATGGCAGCCTCAACAATATCAAAAAGGCTGGAATAAGATCGCTTATCTGGTTACCGATGACTATTTTACTGACGAACAGATTGATAGCATTTATGTTAATGGGCCACCAAAATTTGTGAAAATTCCCGATACCATGATTTTTTCTGATTCTTTATGGCAATATCAGGTCAGAGTCAGAGATATCAATCCCGACCAAAAGTTGAACTATAAATTGATCAAACAACCTGATAATATGGAAATATCTCCTCAGGGTACGATTAATTGGCGCCCGAAAAATATTGACTACAAAATATTTTCTCCCGGGCTAATTGTCGATGATGGTATGGCTTCCGACACTGTTTTTGCTCGAATAATTGTTGACCAAAAGCCGGCTATAGTTTCAAAGCCAGATAGAAAAGCACGTACTGATATTGAGTACAATTATAAAATCGATGCCCGGGATAGCCCTTCTGATAGTCTCACGTATCGAGCCATTAAAATTCCTGAACATGCCCAATTCGATCAGCAGACAGGGAGGCTGATCTGGACACCACGCTCCAAGCAACGGGGGCAGCATCAGATTGTGCTGGCAGTCGAAGATACTCATGGTGCTACCGTCAGTCAGAATTTCTATGTAGAAGTTGACCGTAGTAGAAAAACTCGCAATAGAATAATCATTACAAGTTCCTTATCTGCCGCAGCTGTATTGGGTCTGGTTTATTTTCTCGTGTTTTAATTATTACATCTCTATTGGAGTGAATCTAAGCGGCAAATCATAGCCCTAAAATTTATGGTCAAATAAATTATCGATTTAAAAAGTTATGTCAGGTGTTGTTAATTGGGAAATCTGCATTCGAATTTTTATTTTGAAGGATTGCTAATGAAATCAGAATAATTGATAGCTTTCAAGATTTGATCCACGATTGAATTGGGAACTTCTAATTCGACAGCCAGAATCAATATGTTTTCTGGAATTTGGGCGTTTTTAGGAAAATTACTCAGGTCTTTTTCGGTAGTAATCAAAAAATCGTATTCTTTAAATTCCTTAATTAATTTTTTTAATTCCTGCTGACTATATTTATGATGATCAGAAAAGCCTCTGGTTTTTAGTTTTTTGGGCTGAAAGTTTTGGACAGTTGCAAAGAATTGCTCTGGATTACCTAGCCCGCAAAAAGCCACTAGTGATTTGCCTTCGATTGCTTTCGAAGAAATTTTCGTTTTATCATTTGCTCGATAAAGGCAACTGATCTTTAATTGAGCAAAATAGTGGGGTAAATCAGATTTTATTTTTTTTAAATAATTGGCCTGGTTTTCAGGAATCTGATCGGTGCGCGTATAGACAAGAGCCGAGGCTCTTTTTATTGCAGAAAGTGGCTCCCTTAAATATCCGGATGGTAAAGGCTGCGCTTTGTGAGGATCATGATCAGGATCCCAGAGCACAAGATCGAAATCACGGGCTAATTTTCGATGCTGAAATCCATCGTCAGCGATTATTAGATCACAATGATATTTTTGAATTGCAGTGTTTCCAGCTTCATATCGATTGGGATTGGCAATGACTACTGCTCGAGTTTTTTGGGCCATGAGATAGGGCTCATCGCCAGCCTCACGAGCAGAAACGAGCGGGTCTTTACCTTTTGAGACCAGAACCTGGCCTTTGCTGTTCTTCTTATAGCCTCTGGTAATTATGGCCGGGTTGTAGCCTTTTTTTTGCAAAATATTGGCCAGGGCAATGGCAAAGGGTGTCTTTCCTGTACCACCTGCAGTAATATTGCCAATAGAAATGACAGGAACTGGCAGATGGTTTATTTTTAAAATATTCTTATTATATAGAAAGTTGCGTATCTTGACAATTGATTGGTAAAGATAGGCTAGCGGCAAGAGCAATATTTTTATGATTTTAAGCATTTTACTGAATCCTGTTGTATATGATTCTGGCTGCTCGTTCTGCTACACCTTTTTTGCCGAGGCTTTGGGTTATTTCCGCTAGCTGTTGACGAAGGGCCACATTTCTGTCAGGATTATTTAAAATATCGAGAGCCTTTTTGCTAATTTTATCAGCCTGGACTTCGTTCTGGATAAGTTCCGGTAGAACTTCTTTGCCAGCGATAATATTGGGTAGTGAGATATGATCAATATTAACAAATAAGCGACCAAACCAGTAGGTAAAAGGTGCGACTTTATAAATTACAATAGAAGGAGTATTCAGAATAGTAGCTTCAAGAACTGCTGTACCGGAAGCAACGATCAGCAGGTCAGAATTTTTCATTATTAATTCGTTATTTCCCTCTTCCCAGTTTAGCCAGGGATAAGAATATTTTTGCTGAAAATCTGTAAAGTCAAAGCCGGGAGCCATGGCAACCGTGGCTCCTATATTTGGGTATCTATTTTTCAAATTTTTAATGGAGGCAATCATTTCGGGAAGCAGACTATTGATTTCCTGGGCGCGACTGCCAGGTAATAATCCAATTTCAGGATTGGTTATTGGCTTATTTACTGTCTGAGCAGTGCGGACTGGTTCATAGCGATCAATCAAAGGATTACCAACAAAAGTCGTTGTTACTCCTCGCTTTTCATACCATTTCTCTTCGAAGGGAAGAATGCAGAGCATTTCATCAACATATTTTCGAATTTTTTTAATCCGGGATTCGTGCCAGGCCCAGATCTTGGGACTAATGTAATAAATTACTGGAATATTTTGCTTGGCAGCAAATTTTGCCAGACGAAGATTGAAACCCGGGTAATCAATGGTAATTATTAGATCTGGCCTGGTTTTTTTGATAAAGCTTTTAGTGCTTCGCCAGATTCTGTATATACGGGGCAGAATTTTAATAACTTCAGTAATACCCATGACAGAGGTTTCATTGATATGATGAAGAAGGCTTGCGCCAGCCTTTTCCATGTTGTCCCCGCCAATTGCATTGATTTGAAGGGCATTATCTATTTTCAGCAAGGCTTCAACTAGATTACTGCCATGGATGTCACCCGATAGTTCTCCAGCCGATATGAATATTTTAGAACCAGACATATATTTTTTTTCACCCTATACGAATTTGCAATCCATCTGAATTTAATTTAATTCCCATTATTATCAAATAAATGTTTGGATTCAATTAATGGGTATAAATTCTTTAAAATTGATATCTTTATCAACGCCTTAGGCCAGATTATTCCGAATTAATTAAGTAAAAATCCCCAGGATTTATCTAGCCAATTTGTTTTTTATTGAAACCTATTATAATGACGAAAAAATAAAAAATCAGCAGACAATTTCCCGCCTGAGATTAAAATATATTTCGATATTTAAACGATGAACTTACAGAAACAAAAGACCCAATAAATAATTCTAAATTTTTAATTCAAATAGACCTAGCGGTGTAAAAAATTAGTACATAGAAGGCTCAATTATTTTCCAGACCTATTTTTACTAGATGCTCACAAGTGAGTTAATTAAATTAGCAAGTGTGGTGGTAGTATTAAAAAGGAGCTCAAACATGAATAAAGCCATAATCAAGGCTGCAAAAAGTTTGACCAAATCTATTCCAATTATTCTTGGTACGATTTTGCTGGTCAGCCTAATTTCAACTGTAATCCCAAATAAATTTTATAAAGCCTTATTTCAGAATAATATTTTTCTAGATTCTATCCTGGGAACGGCAGCCGGTAGTATTTCAGCAGGAAATCCGGTAACAAGCTATATTCTAGGAGGTGAGCTCCTTGATCATGGTGTCAGTTTGCTGGCTATTACTGCTTTTCTAGTGGCCTGGGTTACTGTTGGCATGATTCAGCTGCCAGCCGAATCAGCAACCCTGGGGCGCAAATTTGCTATTCTCAGAAATATCTCGGCTTTTGTTCTGGCTATTGGTGTGGCAATCGTTACAACCCTGATTCTGGGAGTGCTGTAATATGGATATAAAGAGAAAATTAAGCAAAGTCTCGGGCTCCTGGTATTTTCTAGCCACTGTTTTAATGATGTACGCAGTTCTGTTTTTCGTGAATCAACAACTATTTCTTGAAACACTCCAATTTTTCTACAATCTTCTATTTAAAATAATTCCGATTTTTGTGGCGGTCTTTATTCTTATGGTTTTGACCAATTATTTTGTTACTCCCAAATTTATAACCCGGCATCTTTCTGATAAGGGCTTTAAAAAGTGGTTTTTTATAATTGCAGGTGGAATTTTATCGGCTGGACCAATTTACATGTGGTATCCTTTGCTAGCAGATCTGAATAAAAAGGGTCTTAATTACGGATTGGTAGCCTGTTTTTTGTATAATCGTGCTATAAAAATCCCTCTGATTCCTGTTGCCATCATGTATTTTGGATGGGAATATGTGGTAGTCCTTACTCTGGTTATGATTTTTGCCTCTGTCATTCAGAGCGGACTGATTAATCGGTTGATGGGGCTTGGATGAAAAAATAAGTAGATAAAAAATTACATTATAAATCATTCTTATAAATTTTCTCCCCAAAAAAATTTTTAACCTTTTCCCAATTAATGTGTCTAATAAAGACAAGTTGAATCCATAAAGAGGGCTCTTTATGTTGGGGACGGCAAAATCTTTGACCATTATTCCAAAAGAAAAAGCATTTGTTATTAATTCAATTACAGTTTCATTATATATTCAAAAAGAATAAAACGGCAAAATTTGAATAGTATCTATGCTTTGAGAAATTATATGCTAAAAATAAATAGAATTGTTAGTTTATGAGTTTGTTCGATTTCTTTAAAAAGTGGGAATATTTTTGAAATAATAGGAGGAAAAAATGTTTTTACAGAAGTTTTCGGGTGCATTGATTATTGCCATTATGTTGCAAGTTGTTGTGGCGGGAGCCCAAGCAGGCGTTACCGGACAAACTGAAAATGGCGAAGAACTTCAGGAGCTGGTAGATTCTCTAAAGCAACAAGTTGGGGATCTAGAAGAAAAGATTGATAGATTAGATAGACGGGGAGCAAGATCCTCACAAAGAGACCCACAATATTTGGGCAGAAGGCGAGGGAACCGGGCGGCCACTTTGAGTCAGCGCTATAGGTACAAAATTGTTGAGGATTATGTAGAGACATCCTCACAATTTGGTGAATTAAATTTGAATGGAAGCGCTGTTGTCTCGTTTCAGTCTTTACTCAATGATCCTGGCAAGAGGAGTTCTGCTGTTGGTTCTTTTGATCTATTTTTGAGCAATAGATTTAGTGAACAAGTGCGACTGTTTTTTGATTTTGAGGTCATAGGTGGAAATGGCCCCGCTTTTAATGAAGCACCTTTGTCGTGTTTAAATGGCGATGCGGGTTCGACTCAGAGCGGCGATTGCCTTGATCGAATCAATCTTTTGGAAGCCTGGGCGGAATTCGAAATTATGCCCTCTGTCCTGAAAATTCACGCAGGTAAAATCGATCTCACCAACTATTTTGACAACAATCAGGTGGCTAATGATGAAAACTCACAATTTTTAGGTGATATGTTTGTGAATAGTGCGTCTCTGGCTGCGCCTGTCAATAGACCGGGAATACGTATTCAAACTACACCTGTAGAAAATGTTAATTTTCAGGCCGGATTATCTTCGATTGATAATTCCGGAGATAGCCTGCTGGTAAATTTATTTAAAATTGGTAGCCTGGGCTATAGGTTTTTCGCCAATACAAATTATGAAGCCAATTTGAGAATATATGGTTATGAGCGCTATCTTAACCAAAGTGGTTTGGGCTGGGGGTTAAGTTATGATGGCCTGGCTGGTAACGGAGTTAGATATTTTATGCGCTATGGAGAAAACAGCGATGATCTGATAACGAACTTTCCTGTTGAATCTGCCTGGAGTGGAGGCGGTGAGTATCAGTGTAATTTGGCCGGAAGATGTTTGAAAATCGGTGCTGCTTTTGGCCGCATTAATCAGGCTGGGCAAGATCATTCTGAGAACAACATAGAAATCTACACCCGCCATAAACTTAATAACTGGAGTTATGTTTCACTTCATTATCAATCCTTATGGTCTTCAGATTTTGATGATAATATTGCTAATTTGGTTGGAATGCGGACAAATTTTAATTTTTAAATATCAATGAGTCCCCTTTAAAAAGGTATTTTACTTATAGATGTCATCTTGACCGGAGTCGAGAGATTGACAAGAGAAGCAATAAAATCAGCCTTCGACTCCGCTCAGGCTGACTGCCTTTATTCCTTTTTAAAGTGGACTCATCAATTATTTTATATTCCAAAATATTTGACCGAATAGTAATATTTTGTAATGTAAAAATTTTAAGTGATAGTAAAAAAATCAAAAGCAGAATTTATTTTCTGTTTTTATAGTATTTTTAACCTGATTAATCCTAAGGTTAATCCTGTGATTTATCCATCACGACTATTTTCGGGGAAAATCTTGAATAGATTATTTCTTTTGGTTCTAGTGTATTCAGGCACGGCCTATAAAGTTAAAAAAAAGTGGGTTCATTGAATATTTTCAGTGAACCCACTTCTGATATTATTTTACAAGCAAACATTTTTTCATATTCATATATTCTCCTGAACTGATTTTGTAGAAATAGATACCAGATGACATATTAGAGGCGTTCCAGTTCAGATTATAGATCCCTGATTCCTGGTGCTCATCCACTAGCACTTCTACAATTTGCCCAGCGCTATTATAGATAGTTAAATTAACATAGGAAGGCTTAGGCAGAGAGTATTTAATGGTAGTGGTTGGATTAAAAGGATTGGGATAGTTCTGGATAAGTGAATATTCGTCAGGTAGGAATCTCTCAGATTCTGTTTCCACTGTAATCGATACTATTTCTGATTGCTCACTCTCATTACCATGAACATCAACTGCAGTTACATAATAATTGTAATTGCTGTTTTCCAGTTCATCATCAGTATAAAGTGTATCGGTTATGCTGGCTATTTTTAGATCATTTTTATAGATATTATAAAATTGGAGATCTTCTTCATTATTGCTTTCCCAGCTGAGAGCTATACTACTTTCAGATAATGTTCCATCAAAACCAGCCGGAGCTTCAGGTGCTAAGTTGTCTACTGAGTAACCGGAATCAATTTCTGAGGTATAATAGATAAGTGGATCTGTTGTGTGGGCCGTTACATAAAACTTACTCCAATAGATCCCATTTTGACTAGAATCGGAATAAGTGTGAGCTAAAAATCTATAGGCAGTATCCTGGGTAGCCGGCACGCTTCCTAAAGAAACCCATCTGTCTTCAATATATTCCCATATTCCGTACATATCAATTTTTCCCATTTCGTCCAGGAGGTCGGCTGAAAAATCTACATATACCCAGCCACCTTGGTCTTCGAGGACGTCTTTGACCGATAGTATTTTATTGGATCCTAGTGTCATATCTCCAGCAACAAAACTATAAGTTTCAGAATAGACATTATTCCATTCTTCATCGTATTGGTCGAGGTAAAAGTAATAGGTGGAACCATAGTTGAGATCGGTTAAAAGAATCTCATGTCTGGTCTTAAATCCAGTCTCCATAGCCTCCATTGGATAGCCATAAGTAGTATCATTTTCGGCATAAAATATAAGCCCTTGAGTTGGAACCGATGTAGTCCACATAATATAGGCACTAGATGAATCCTTAATTTTTGTCTTAACATTTTTTATGATGAAAGGGGGATCTTCTTGTAGTTGAACTTTTATCAATCTTGAATTTCCAGCATCTGTGATACACTGATATGTACCAAATTCACTGGAAGTGATAGTTGTAAAGGTGAGGCTTGAACTCGTTTCTCCACTAATATCTTCTCCGTCTAATTGCCATTGAAAACTAGAACTTCCCAGCAAAGCCCGAAAATCAATATTCGCTGAAAATGATTCTTCGGCCAATACATATTGATCTTCTGTTCCTATAAAATTGGCTTCACCCGACTGAAAATAACCACTATTCTTAAAATTTTTGAAGAAATTAAATTTCAGATCGTTGTTTACAATACCTTTATTGAAAAAATTACCAACTATATCTATAGAGTAGGCTCCAGTACCAACTCCGGTGAAAAGTGAATCCTGGTTAACAGTTTCACCATAAAAAGCAACACCGGAACCAAGATAAGTGTTCCCAGCCAGAGTAATATCGTAAAGATCACAGCCCTGGTAATAATACTGATAATTGGGGATATTATCGTTGAAATAGATAGTGTTTTCATTACCTGTTATCATGGTACGAAAACCATATTCAGTGGTCGAGTAATTATCTCCGATTTTTATATTCTTTGTATGAAGATTATAATTATAAGGGAGGATTAAGTTAGTAGCAATAAGATTGAGTCCTCCGTTAGAAGCAATATAGAGATCACTCCCTGCTGTTAATGTTCCTTCAATACAGGCAAATTTGGAATAAGTAGATACCCAGTTGGTATCAAGAGTTATAAAAATATGGTCATTAGGATCTTTGAAAATGATCTGATTGGCTTGAAAAGCACCATTATTGGTAAAATTATGAGTAAAATTGAAATTCAAATCACTATCCACTAGACCATTATTGGTAAAATTACCCATAACATCTACTGTATATTCTCCTATACCAACTGCAGTAAATAGAGAATCCATGTTAATGGCCTCGCCATACAGATCTACATCAGCGTTAAAGTATGTGTTGCCAGCGAAATTTACATCATACAGATCACAGGCCTGGTAGAAACACTGATAATTGGGTTGATTATCATTAAAATAGATAGTATTACCATTTCCCGTAATTTTGCAACGAAAACCATAATCTGTCACTGAGTTACTGTTACCAATTCGCAGGCTTTCTGAATAGAGATCATATTCACCATCCAGAATTAAATCGGTCACTATAAAATTAACATATCCATTTCCTTTAATATATAGATCACTTCCTGCTGTCAAAGTTCCTTCTATGCAGTTGAATTTGTAGTTGGGAACTATCCAATTATTATTCAGAGTTTTTAAAATATGATCATTATCTCCCTTGAAATTAATTTCGTTGGCTTGAAAAGGGCCATTATTGGTGAAATTGCCAAAGAAATTAAATTTAAGGTCGCTGTCCACTACTCCATTATTGGTAAAATTATCTATAACATCGACAGTATATTCTCCTATTCCAACTGCAGTAAACAGAGAGTCCTGGTTGACTGCCTCGCCATATAGATCGACATTAACGTTAAAGTATGTGTTGCCAGCAAAATTCAGATCATACAGATCACAGGCCTGGTAGAAACACTGATAATTGGGTTGATTATCATTAAAATAGATAGTATTACCATTTCCCGTAATTTTCGTTGTAATTCCATAAGTAGTACTGTTACTTCCCAGCCGGATGTTATTTAAATGCATTGAAAAATTGCCAGAGAGTTCAATTTCTTTGGCAACAAAATCAGAATAGTTAGTGCTAGTGAGGTAAATATCTGAATTAACTATTATTTTTGATTCCAAAGCAAGAATGCTACCATTCGGATTAAAATTAACAGTATCTGACATTGTTATATTATGATCTTCAGTTCCAGTAAAATTTAAACTACCAATCCAGTCATCATATAAATATAAATCTCCTCCCAGATTAAATTCAATATCCTGGTTGGTATTAACAGGCCCATAAATAAGAGCATCGCCAATAACAGTAATTTTGCTTCCCGTGCCATCTTCCAGAGAACCACTATTATTGATTTCAAGCCTTTCAATTACTGGGATATCGTATTTTAGGATAACCGGGCCTTCTATGACAACAGTATCTGATTCTCCTGGTGAAATTCCACCAGCCCAGGTATCTGTTTGATCCCAGTGGCCTCCTGTTGTTGTTGAAGTGATAACTGCACCCTTGGATCCATTAACAAAAAATAGCATAATCAATGCAAACGGAATAACTAGTTTGCGCATGCCTTCTCCTTTTTGTAAAATGCTGCCCCCCTGATTGACAACATTATAATTAGTTGAGTTGAGAGTCCGGGCTTAATCTTTTAAAAAGTATTAGTAACCGAGCTCATCTGTCTTTTTCAAAATAAAAATAATATTCAAAATTGGATTTAATCCTTATGGTATTATTGAAGATCTCAGCATGATTGGCTCCTTTTTGGTTAATAATTAGTGGCTTTTCATTAATAAAATATTGATTCTATTAAAGGTTCTTTAAAATTTATTTTTGATATGAATGAGGTTAATAATTTTGGTACCCTTTCAGGCTGCACTAGAAGGGCACATAATTTTGAGGATTCCCAAATAATTTCAGGGAAAAATTAAATAAATATCGCCTTAATTTTTCAAGGTCATGCATAACAAACCGATAAGTGAATTAAGTTGAGATTGGTTTTTTCAATGACAGGATTATATTGAGAGGTAGAGGTTGAAATTGATTACCTATAACACTAAAATGTGTATAAGACTACGTTCTTATCGGGATCGTGAGCCTTTATTCCTTTCTAATAGGTTTTACGGTTGAAGAAAATAAAAAGAATATAGGCTATTTTTTTATTATATGGTAGTTTTTTATTTACCATCAAAAAAATTTGTCTAATAGCATTATATTTTTGATAGCTGAGTATTTGGCAACTGCCAATTTTCCCACCAATTGTTCAATCCACTTTAGTCTCATTCTGTGTGAAAAGTAGCGCTTTATTGAAAAATTCTGGAGCAACTTTCGTAAAAATAACTATAAATATGACACCTGATAGGTGGATAATGACATATTTTTGACAGATAAATGCAATCAAAAGCAGGTTGATATGTTTTCATCAACAAGAAAAATAGTGTAAATAATTTACTGATAATAAATAGGATAGAATTTTATTTATGACCTTGAGTTATAAAGTTCAAAACCTCATATATTCATAAGAAAAAGTATCATAAGAGTTAACAACATTATATAAAAATATATGATATGAAATGAAAAAAATATAAAATATATATGTGAAGTGTATAACCTATAGTTGTAGCCTGCCTTCTTCAGTAATTTTATAACTCTGCTTAGGACTTTTGGGTTTATCCGGAATAGTGAGAGCGAGATAGCTCTGATTTAATAATTCCCGCAAATGGGTTTTGTAAAAATTGCTAGGTGTTTTAGTATAGCCCAGCCTGCGCATCAATTCTTTTCGGTTCATACCAGGATTTTCAGGATGATTGGCCTTTTTCTTGTGCAGGATTTCCATGATCTTGTGTTGCTTCCGGGAAATTGCTTCTCTTGAGCTGGATTTATCTTTGTTTTCAATGTAGATAATTAAACTATCTTCCGCTTCTATTAAATGAAAGTCAATATATTTGTCATTCTGATAAATATTAAAAATATTCTGGAGATCAAATTTACTGCGGTTAGCACTGTATTGGTAGAGCATTTCATTGCGGGCGATTTTGTTAATTTCTTGATCGGAGTTTTCCAGATCGGCCAGATTAACTGCAGAATGCAGAGCGCCAGGAGTTATTATCTGAAGAGTCAATTTTGTCTTCTTGATTTGAATAGGACGCTGAATAGCATAATTTCGATGGATTAAACTATTGAGGATCAACTCCCGGGCAATAAATTTTTTGACATCCTCCTGACTTTTATCCTCCGGGCTTAAAAGGCGGCCGACGCAATGTTTGAAATAAGCATACAGAGAGGAAGCCTGGGCTCTTATCGTTCCGCCTATGCGGACACCATCCCTATCAAAGCTGATATATTCTGTTACATCTGAATATTTATTTTGAACCGAGGGCTCGTTAATTATTTTATTATAGATCCATTCATAATCTGAAACTTGATCTTCAATTTGTATATAAGCGTGTTTAACATGTTCTTTCATATGTTTGTTATCAATCAGCATAGGGTGCTTTTTAAAACTGGAAATATGACTGTATTCTGCTGCTAAAAAATCATCAGCAAAGTCCAGACTCAGCCGTTTATCTCTATATTCACGTACACTATACATTTTGGTAATGAATTGATTCAAACCGGAATCGTATTCACGTAGAAATATTTTTTTATCTCCCTGAGGCCTATCTTCTTCATCAGAAAATGAATAAATATGCTCATATTTTTTATAAGCTGGATGGGGGCCTTTTTTGATATTAATTGCCAGAACCGGTTTATCTTTGGCCACTCCAATGGAAAAGGATTTTATAATATCCGGTTCTTTGTCATAATCGCTTTGAATCCATTGACTGGCCAGGTTTTTGACCTTTTGACAGATTGGATAAATATCACGTCCCGTTAATTCCAATTCTTGTGGAAAATTTTTGGAATACCCTAATATGATCTGGCCGCCTTTTGTATTGGCGAGTGCGACTATATGAGTGAGAATGTCATTGTAAATGTTTTCTTGATCAGCTAGTTCATAATCACCAAATATTGATGTTTGATAATGGTTCAAAGAAATAGTGACTTTCGTTAAGCGGTCAATGTAGTTTTTTTTGAAGAGCATATTCAACTCCTGGATTTAATGATTATGGCTCTGAATATTATTGAATTAGTTGGTCAAAATCAAATACATGTTTGCTATTCGAGCAGGTTTTATTGTTATAATTATTCTTGTAGTCAACTCCATTTTAATTTATTTTGAATAATGGATAAAAAATTGTAATATCAAAGATTATCTATTTAAGTCCTGTTTTAAATTATTATTTCTTTGATAAGTAAGAATTATTTAGGTTTATGAAAAATGGCTAAATTTTAAAATTGGTTATAATTATGTATTTAAATCTCGCAAAAATAATCATATTGTATGTCCTAATTCAATATACAAACAACAATAAAAATAAAAAATCAATCGCATTGGCCTCACTTCTGCTGACAATTATGCTATCATTATATTATTTGTATATTGATGTTCATTCTTACTTTTTTACAGGAGAAGGTAACCTCTGGGCCAGTCTGGGTAAATTGGCTGCAATTTTTTTTCCTGCTCTCATATATTTTGGGCTTTTAAGTAGATTAGACGGACTTTTTTATTGGCTGACCATGATGGCGGGTATTGTTTATTTTGTTGTAATTTTATAGACATTGATAATATGAAGATAAAACCGAAATAAGAATCACGAATGGCGCTTTATAGTTATAATTTCGGGTGGAGCCCGGAGTTGATACTTGTATTTTTCTAACTTTTTTTTTGATTGTGCTTAACCCAGGCAAACTGATAATGAGGGTTGCTTCTCTACCGATTTCATCGGCAGTTACTAACATTGGACTCTTTCAGAGTCCTATCATTAATAAATAATAAGTGGAATGTGTATATTATCTGTTCCTATTTTTTTTGGGAATTTACTAGATTGGATTAATAATAATAAAGCAGGTCTCCAAAAAAAGAAGCAATTCACTAATTATGGAATAATATAAAATCATAAATTTTTCTAGCAGGTTGGATAAAACTTTATAAGAACCACGAATGTGGTTCAATATTAATAACTTCGGGTTGAACCCGGAGTGGATGCGTACTCAGCCTTTATTTTTTTCTGCTTGTGCAAAGCGCAAGCAAGATTATGTGAAATTTTCCGCTATCGATTACATCGTTTAACTGAGATCACAATACATTTTTAATGTATTTATCAGAAAAATATTTGTTATTCTCGCTAATCAACGTTAGTATGGTAATTGATTCTTGACGAATTAATCCAAATGCTATTAAGGGGAAAATAATTTGGATAAATTGCTCAAAATCGTGGCCGGAGTGATCGTTGATGATTCCAATAAAATATTACTGGCTCAGCGAAATGATGGCAAAAATATGGCCGGCAAATGGGAATTCCCGGGTGGCAAAGTTGAAGCCGGTGAAACAAAAAAAGAAGCCCTGCGACGAGAATTGCGAGAAGAACTGGATATTGAATGCAAAATTGGTGATTATATTGGCTCCAGTGTTTACAATTATGATGATTTTACTGTTGATCTTCACCTCTATTTTGCTGATATATTGGATGGTGAGATTCAAGCTGTTGAACACAAGAAAATCGCCTGGACTGAAATTGATACCATAGAAAATTATGATATCCCTCAGGCAAATTTTCCATTAATCAATAAAATTAGATCAAAGATGTAAATATCCAATTAAATAGAATAATAGGTAATTATGGCATCCAAAAAAATTAGCACTACAACAAAAGTTGTCATCCTAATTGTTGTTATTTTTATCCTGATGGGATTTATGATTTTATCCTTTGATAATGGTAAAAAACCTTCGGAAGAATTTGAGAAAGTCGGATATTTTATCAATGAGAAATCCAGTATAAAAATCTACAGCTATTATACCAAAGTAAATAATTTTGATAAGATCAAAGCCCATGCTCAATCTCTACCCTGGAAAAAGGGAGGCGTAACTCACGTATATTATTTTAACGATAGAGAGAACACGCCCAATGTTACCCACCTGGGAGTGAAACTTAAACCGAGATTTAGAAAAAATTGTATTGCCTATTATTACAAATTGACGAATGGGAAAGGAAATTTTACCAAATATCCTTTTAAGACTGACTAATTTATAGAAATTTCACCCGCACTAATTTTATGAATTTAACATTGACTTAGATGTTAATGCCCCTATCACAATTTTCCAATTTACCGCTATTAATGATGAACTGAGATTGGAACCTCTAATCATGTAAATGGTCAGGTATTGGTTTATAATAAACAATTAGGATTTTCGAAAGTTCGGTGCGAAATTAATTGGTAAATAGATATATCAAATGTTTTTGTTAACAACTGGGGGCGGAGTGGGATCAGAAAATTTATATCAAATAGGAAAAGATTACCTCAAAAAATTCTGTATAGAAATATCAGAGCGATGTGTTGGCAGTGCTGGCAACAGAAAAGCGACCCGATTTTTCGAAGAAGAAATAGCATCATTAGGATGGAATACTAAATGTCAAAAATTTGATGCCATAGATTGGAGAGACGGTGGCGCTATTTTAAAGTGTGATAATTTAAATTTTGAAGTGTTTGCTAGTCCTTATTCATTAGGTTGTGATCTTGAAGCCTATCTCGTAAGCGCTTCAAATGTTGATGAACTCGAAAAACTGAATATGGATAACAAAATTGTTCTATTACATGGTAAGATTGCTCAAGAACAATTAATGCCTAAGAATTTTGAATTTTATAACCCAGCCGAGCATAAAAGAATAATTTCATTACTGGAAAAAGGTCAGCCTAAAGCTATTGTCTGTGCTCCAGTTAGAAATGTTTCAAGTGCTGGTGGAGAATACCCATTTCCAATTATTGAAGATGGAGATTTTGATATTCCTTCAGTTTTCATGACTGAAGAGGAAGGGCACAGGCTTATGCAATCTTTGGGGAAAAAGTTTGCTTTAAAGTCCAAGTCAAAACGTATCTCAGCCCAGGGCTATAATATTGTTGCCAGAAAAGGGAGCTCTAGTGCTGAACGTTTGGTTTTCACGGCCCACATCGATGCTAAAAAAGGTTCACCTGGAGCTATTGACAATGCGACAGGGGTGATCACTTTACTTATTTTGGCTAGATTATTAAAAGATTATCATGGAGAGCGCCCAATTGAGATTGTAGCCTTGAATGGAGAAGATTATTATGCAGCTTCTGGTCAAAAGTTGTATATTCGCGAAAATAAAGACGAAATTGGTGATTTTCTTTTAAACATCACAATTGATGGCGCAGGATATAAAGAAGGTAATACAATTTTCTCATTATTTGATCTGCCACCAAAGATTAGAAATAAAGTAAAAGAAGTGATGGATATTTTTGAGAATATTGAAGAAGGTCCGCAATATCCTCAGGGAGACCATAGTATTTTTTTACAAAATGGATGTCCGGCTATTGCCGTATCCTCGAAATGGCTAATAGACAATCTCTATGAACAAAAAATCACTCATACATCACAAGATAATATTAATATAGTTGAAATTGGGAAGGTTATTGAAATCGCCAGAGCCCTTAATCTGCTTTCAAGAAAGCTATGAACCCCATAAAAACAGCCATTACCTGTTTAAGCCGAAAAACCTAGAGGTTGTTTAAAGCGGGTAAATTAATCCAAAATTTATCCAGATATATTGTTCCATAAATTTGAACATTCCCCAAAAATTAATTATTTTAATTTAGATAAATAGAATATTTTGCCCTTGAACTAAGAGGAGAAAATGATTCCGTTTTTCATCTGATAATTATTAAAAATTAAAATTTTAAAAAATGAGGTGTGAAGATGAAAGCAAAATTAATATTTGTTGTCTCAATAATCTTCATAACCGGCTATTTCTTTTCTTGCAGCAGTGCTACTGTCGAGCAGATAGAAACTGAAGAACCCCAGCAAATTCAACTGCAAAGAGAAAAGATCGAGGACCTTCAGACTAGAATTGATAGTACAACAAGAGCACTGCAAAAGTTCAGAGAAGATTCAGCCCGGGCTATCCAGCGGAAAGAGATAGAAATAGAAGAATTAGAAAATAGGGCGGAGACTATCCAAAGTAATCTCCATAATGAAAAAGAAAAACTAAAAAGGCGAATTGCTAATCTATCGGATCAGAATACAAAATTGAAGAAGGAATATAAACAGCGGACCGATGAATTGAACAATCAGATTGATGAACTCAACGCAAATATTGACAAACTGAAAAGTGATGCTAATTACTGGGAGACAAAACAGCAGGAAACTGAGAAAAATCTACAACTCCATAAAAATGAAATAAGTAAGTTGCAGAAACAACTCAATAAGCAAAGAAATAAAAGTACCTATTATCTCATTTCTGCAGTGGCTTTATTACTTCTTTGGGCTCTTACTGGAGCATGGAAATTATTTAAGAAGTAGGTTGAGGCCCTGGCTCATTGTTCAACTATCTCGACACGACGATTTCTGGCTTTTCCGGCATCAGTTGAATTTGAAGTTACCGGCGCGAGTGAACTCACCCCATAGGCGCCTAATTGTTCTGCCTTCACCCCATAATTTTGGATAAGGGCTTTCATTACTGCCTTGGCTCTTTTTTCTGAAAGCACCATATTGGAAGAGAACGCGCCAGTATTATCTGTATGCCCAACTATAAAATATTTATTATCATCGTTTTTATTTAAAAAAGAAGCAATTTCTTTTAAGGCCGGTTTTGATTCTTCTTTAATGTTCCATTTGCCAGTATCAAAATGGATTCCGTAAATGGAGACATATCCGCTCGCTTCGATATTGTCCTCCATCTTTTTTACTGTAACCAGTCCGCTTTCCATGGGATTCTCTTCAATGATATCCTGAGTGATTATAATATGATCGCCCCGGACGTCATCTTCACTCTTATTGAAGAAAATTGCAAAATAAATATTATTCTCCTTATAGGTTCCCTTAGCTGATAAAAATCTAAAACCTTCTCTGCCAAAAGGATCAAAAAAAGCATCATCCTGAATCGGATTAATTCCCCATTCGTGGTGATAAACTGTCTCATTCCAGAAGGGATAACTACTTTCTTTTTCTGAAGTTGTAAAAAGAATTTGAAAGCCTGCTCTTTTTATAGATTCTTCATAGTTTTTGAAGACTTTGAAAAGCCCTTCTTCAAGAGGCACTTTGTACTGGATGCGAGTTAATTTGCCTTCTAGATCAATATATTTTGAAAAATATTTCCGATGTCCTCTAAAATTTTTTTCAAGTCTTTCCTGGGGTCCGGTTCCCAGGACATAAGGGACATAATCTTTGGTTTGGACCGCTATTATCTCTGCATCTTTATAACGAGAGATAGCAGGGTGATCTTTCTCCAGGCCCTGCGAATGAATTACAATAGCAGTTGACGAGATTAGCAAAATTACTAAGAAAATTTTGAATAACTTCATAACACCTCCTCATAAATATTGGTTATTTTGCTATTTTTCATGTTCAGTAATCTATTTAATTTAACTATTTTAACCTTACTAATGATGGCTGTGAATAGCAAGAAATTATTATAGTGCATTGCTAAAGTAATGTCAAAAGGATAGAAATAAATTTAATTTTCCTATTAAAATATTTAATAAATCAAAACATAGTTTTTCAAACAATTGGGTTGCGAAATCCAATTGTGCAATGATTAAAAGATATTTTTCTGATTTAGGATAAGATATCTGTTATGAAAATTGCTATAATAATATAGAAATTAATAAATTATTCTGGCCGGGCATTTTTTATTCACACAGAATAATATTAGCAGCTTTAATTTTTAAATGGGAATGAACCAGTGAAACCGTGGATAATTCGAAAATAAGAGCCTTTTATCGCCTAAAAGCCAGGTATAATAATATATTTTTTTTAAAGATAGGGGTGAAAAATTAAAATAAAATAAGAAAGAATTAATTATTTTTCGTGCTGACCAAACTCCTATTCAGTAAAAAATATTAATGAAATCATCTATGTAACAAAAGAGAAATATAAACTTCAACCTGAACTAATTGATCTAAAAGATTACAGGCAAGCCAAAACCAGGCCATTGTTTTTGGATATTATTTACAATGGAAAATTAGTTGCTAATCATCTAATAATTAGTAAAAAATTTTGAAACATTACGGAAGCAATCTCGAGCTTCCAAATTTTAATAAAATTTTGTTATCATGGACTTAATGATATTATCCTCTATAGGGTGAAATATCAATTGTAACATTCAAAGAGTCGGCAACTTCATCCAAATTATCAGCCCAGCTGTGATAAGATCTTTCCGGTGGAACTAATATTATTGCATTCATTGTAAAAAGTTGAGTCCCACTCATGGGAGCTGAGGATGTCTGAGTATCAATAGATTCAATATTAATTCCTTGTTCTGCAATTTGGTGGGTTACATTATTTACAATGCCTTCATGATCAGCCCCTGTAACAGTGATCTTATAAGGCACCCACCCTTCAAATTTTTCAGCCTTTTCCGGTGATGTCTCTTTGTATAAAATTTTGTACCCTTCATCTTGAAGATTTGAGATTGCGGATTCAAGGATCTCCAGTTTAGTGGGATCAATTGCAATTAATAATAGCATAGCAAATTCACCGCCCAAGCGAGCCATTTTGCTCTCCTCAATATTACCATGATATTTCACTATTATATCGGTTACATGATCAACTATGCCAATATGATCTTGTCCCATTAAGGTAATAACTAATTTTTTTTGCAAAATCTCCTCCATCTATATTTCATTTAATCTACTTCTCGGTGAAATATTAACCAATTAGCTTTTTCAAAGCAAATAGTTTTCTACATTCACTGTTTTGGGGGCAATAGAAGTACAATTTTTCATATTAATAATCTAATAACCAAATCTAAAGTCAAGAAAGATTATTTTGAATGGGTTGCGACAGGGCAAAGCTTTGGTGGATTCTATTGATGAAAGAACACTCATTCATTTTTTAATATTTACAATTGCTTCGCCATCATTATAATTAAATCCAAGCATGGCATTAATTAACTGGAATTTTTTAAACTTCCAAATATCACCAAGTTCTATATTCTGTTCAAAAATTTGCCTAGAATCTAAAAATCTCATTCGGCAAGTGCCATTTAGTAAGGGAGTTGAAGGAGTTATCCATTTTTGTCCATTGAAAAATATAATATTGGAGGAGAAGGTATCTGTTACAAAATTATTTTTGATGATTAAAATATCATCACAATTTCCTCTTTTGGCGAATAGTTTTTTTAGATTCCTTCGATTAGTCCATTTAAGGCTATAGTTTATCTGATTATCATTGATAATTTTTAGAGTTACCGTTTCTCTGGGTTTATATTTATGAAATTCCCAAAAATAATCATTTTTATTATAACAAAATCTTCCTTTTACAAGACCGACAGAATAGTTTTTTGGAATGGATAGAGTTTGCGAAATTTTATAGGTCGAATCTTTAGTATAATATTTACGATAGGTTCGTTCATATCTGATCTGATGCCATTTCAGATACTGAGGTTTACCTTCTAATATTTTTATACTTTCAACTAAAGGGTACATAAACCTTATCCACCATTTCTTGATACTCTTCATTTTCCTTACTCATAGCTGTTATACCGCCTCCACTGCGGAACTGTAGTCCTCCGCTAATTTTTTCAATAAAACGGATATTTACTGCACTCTCCAGACTTGTTCCGTCAAATAGACCAAAAATGCCAGTATAGTAACCGCGCATAGTGCCTTCCGCCTTTTTAATAATTTCTACAGTTTTTTCTTTTGGAGCACCACTTATAGAACCTGCCGGAAGTAGTTTAAATAATATGTCTCCAATTGATTTTTGCCAATTTTTTGCCAACTTCCCCTTTATTTCAGAGCTTACTTGCAATAATCTATTTTTATTTGTTTTAATCTCATCTATGTAGCGATACTTTACAACAGAAACATCCCTGGATACTATGCTTAGGTCATTTCGTATCAGATCAACAATTGTATTATGCTCTTTGGTTTCTTTAACATCTTTTAATATTCGATCACTTGCATTTGGCAGGGAAGCATCAATAGTGCCTTTCATAGGATATGAGAAGATAAAATCATTTTCTATTTTAATAAAACTTTCTGGAGAAAAACTTACAAAATCCTCTTTTTTCCATATTTTATAGGGAGCTCTTGCCTTGCGATATATTTGTTCCAGACTTAGGTCAGCTTGTAATTTTGTAGGAAAGGTAAGGTTTAATAAATAGGAATTTCCCTTTTGCAAGTTACTCATAACAATATTAAATGCCCGTTTATATTTAGACTTATTTATTGGTTTAACTTCTAGATCTATATTAGTGTCGATTTCTATTGATTCTTTTTTACTATTAGTCATACCATTTATATTATACAAAAGACCTTTATCAGCTGCCTGCTCCAATCTACAGACAAAGGGTTTCTGCATTTCAAAGTCTATTACGAATATAAAAGGTTGGCGCAATTTGCCATACCTATTTGTCTTTTTAATAAATTCTACTAGCTGCAAGTTAACCCACTTTGTTTATGAAATTATCAATAATTTTGCTACCAAATCTTGTTAAAAAAGATTCTGGATGAAATTGAACTCCATAGATATTATAAGCTGTATGTTCAATTGCCATAATATATTTTTTGGAGGAATAGGCCGTTATTTTCAATTCATCAGGCAAATTTTTTCGCTCAACAATCCAGGAATGATATAATCCAACCTTGAACTCAGTCGGTAAACCCATGAAGATAATGCTATCATTAGCCATCTTTACTATCTGTTGATCGCCGTGATAAACAGTATCAAGGTTCACTAATTTAGCCCCAAAATTAGTAGCTATTGCTTGATGCCCTAGACAAATTCCCAGGATCGGTATTGTGTTTTTGTACCTATCTATTACTTTTCCTAAAGCCGGATAATTTTTAGGCAATTCTGGACCGGGCGAGATAATAATGCGATCATAGTGTTCAATTTTTGTTAATTCAATATCTTCTACGTCCAAAACAGTAAAATCAACAGATTCAAGTTTACGTAAAATTTCTACAATATTATAGGTAAAGGAATCCTTATTGTCGATCAATAATAATCTAATTTTTGTCTCATTACTCATTTATAGAAAGTCTTTCTATTGAATAGTAAAATGTAAAAAGATGACAAAATCTAATACCAATAACAGATTTTAGCAAACTATTTGGCAATGCTGAATAATTAGTAGATTTTAATTCATTGAATACTATCCTTAATTGAAAGGTTAAATTTCCAAGATGTATTTTATGATTAGGCCGGAGATGACCTTAAGATCACTATGAAAAATGTAAAAGAGATACAAAAATAGATTTAGTTATGGAATTGGCATTAAAGTCCAATATTGGAAAATACATTTAAGATGAAGTTGTAATGATATGATTATATTTAATATACTATTACAAAATAATGGAAGATATCGGCTCACTATAAAGCGGCTTAAAGCCATTTAAATACAGAAGATGCGGTTTTTCGAAATTTTGATACCTTTTACAGAAATAATTCCTTAATATTCATAATCAAAATAAAGAATGTCTGATGCTAGAAGAAAAATATAAAGAATCGTGTTAACGTTGTCGAATTAGTAAAAAATAGACAACGGAATTCATCCCCATTTCTTATTCGTAATCAATTTTAAGGACAATATATGTTTGAAAATAACCTTTATTGGGAAAAAATTCAGCAGTTTTTACCAGAGCACAATAGAATTTCTGATGAGTTTATGCCTGCAGAAAAAACTATAAAATATAAGAAAATCAATATTAGATTTGATGAATATAAACCAAAAAGCCATTCAGATACTTCTGTTGTCATTTTCCATGGCGTAGGAGGTAATGGACGCCTGCTTTCTTTTATCGCAGTTCCCTTAATGAAAGCCGGATACAATGTTATTTGCCCGGATCTTCCTGGATATGGTTATACTAGCTATGAAGAACCAATAGATTATACTACCTGGATTAATGTTGGCTCTTTTATGGTAAATAAAGAAATTGAAAAAGGTAGAAAAGTATATGTATTTGGCCTTAGCGCAGGAGGGATGTTGGCCTATAATGTTGTCTGCAAAAGGGAAAAGGTCGCTGGATTGGTCGTTACTAATATACTGGATAACAGATTTCAAATTGTAAGGGATTATTCAGCAAAGAATAAATTTCAATCCAGAGTAGGTATTAAGCTTATGGACTTAATGCCGGAATTTTTACAAAAAATAGTCAAAATTCCTGTCAAAGAAGTAGCCAATATGAAAACTATAGTAAATGACAGAAATCTTATGGAAATACTTTTGGAGGACAAAGTGGCTTCCGGTAGTTCGGTTCCTATTAATTTTCTTATAACAATGATAAAATCTATACCATTAATAGAACCTGAAGAATTTGATATATGCCCTGTCCTATTAGCTCATCCGGAGGATGATAGGTGGACACCAGTGGAAATAAGTAATCTGTTTTTTGATAAAATAAAAGCTCCAAAAAGATTACAAATGCTTAAAAATGCAGGCCATTTCCCAATTGAAACTCCCGGCCTCCAGCAGTTAGAGACTGAATTTATCAATTTTATCCAAAATGGTATTCAAACCAATATTTAAATACAGGCCAAGGAATATATGGATATTAATTAATGCTTTGTTAATAAAAGTGAGGTAGGTTAGCAGATATGAAAAAAATTGAAGAAAGATTTATAAAGCAAGTCCAAAAAGATGCAAAGGTAAAAAATGCCTTTTTACTGGTCCATTCGCAGAAGTTAGGATTGCATTTGAATATTGCAGAAGGTAAAACAGGCGATCTTCCGGCCAATCCCAAACAACCTAATCATCTGGCAAGTGTTGGAAAGTTATTTACTGCCACCCTTATCAGCATTTTGTACGAAGATGGGAAGTTAGATTTCGAAGATAAGATCGGCAACCATTTAGATGCAGAATTGATGGACAAATTACATGTTTACAAAGGTCGTGATTATTCAGATGAAATTCGGATTAAGCACTTACTCAAGCAAACTTCAGGATTAAATGATATATTCTATGATTTGTGGGAAAAGATGCAGGTCGACTCAACTTTTAAAATCACTCCCAGGGAGGCCGTTCTCTGGGGAAAAGAGAATTTGAAACCTGTTTCTGTACCGGGCAAAAAACATTTTTATACTGATACAAATTATCATCTTCTGGGGCTGATCATAGAGAACATTACAGGAAAGAAATTTCACGAAGTAATGCATGAATTAATTTTTAAACCCCTGAAAATGAAATATGCTTATTTGCATGGCTTCTCAAAACCTGAACAGGAGTCTGAATATCCGGTCGCAGAATTATATTTTAAGGATATTGATTTCCACTCAATTGATCAAATCCACAATATAGATTATGCTGGAGGCAGTATTGTGGCACCTCTTGATGAATTTTACATTTTTATGGAAGCCCTGGTGAACCATAGGCTAATAAAAGAAGCAACCCTTGAGAAAATGTTACAAGATGATATTTCTATGGGATTTCCAACTTTTGGATTTAATTATGGCTATTCTATATGGAAAATGAAAACAATACCTGTGATTCTGCCCCAAAAATATTATTGCTGGGGTTGTGTTGGAATTACAGGGGCTTTTATGTTTTATCATCCTGCAACACAATCATATATTATTGGAACATTCAATGACTCATCTTACAAAGCAAAAGCTCTTCAATTTATGATTTCAAAAGTTATTAAGGAATTATTAAAAATTGATTAAAATGAAAAAAAGAAGGATATAGAAAATATGTAGTTTAAATAATTGGAAAATGATGAGAGATCAAATGATGATATATTTAAAATTCAGTTTGATATTTTTTTTAATACATCTTACTTGTTACATAATTGCAGGAATGATAGATCTTCAATTAGCAAAAAAAATGTATAAAGGGAAAAATCGTCTATATAAGTCGTTTTTTCGAAATATGGAAGATAAAAGTGAAAGTATTAGAATTGCAAAATTAATGATTCCATCACAACTGATTAGAGCATTATTAATGTCAGTAGTTCTATATCCTATTCTGCCCCATTTAATACAACTTCCTTTTTGGATACAATTTATTTTTATGGCTGGATTGATGTTTATCTATGCAGATTTTGCCAGTGCAATTCCTTTTTCCAATACTATTGAAGGAATCATTTATCTTAAAAAAGAATATGTAAGAAAAAAAGTATTCTGGACAATCCAATTAGAAGCAATGATTTATAGTATATTATTTGGATTGTTATCTGCTCTTTTCCTTTTCTAGAAGAAAAGCCTCTCTCCTAAAAAAAGTAATAAATAATTCCCTCGATTCTTATTCCTGATGTATCGCATTCGTTCATTTACTGGAACGCCCAAAAAATTACTTTAATTTTTTGCCTTCGGCATCGATGCACTAAAAATCAAGTCTTAACGGACGATTTTAACAAGGATTTAGAGATTCCGCCTTGCAGGCTCCATTACTCATGCAAACTTCAGGAATAAATGGAACTTTTAAGCTAGCAATAAACATAGGTGAACCTGAAAATGTGGATCGAGTATATAAAAGATTAATTGAAAACGGCGCAAAAGAGGTCTATGCTGCCCGCAATGAACCCTGGAAAATGCGCTCATCAATGAGATCTGATCCAGAAGGGAACCTTATAGAAATTGGCTCAGATTTTTGGGATTGATTGGGACAAAATTTCTGATAGCGAATAAAAATATCAACAGCTTCATGATTTTTATTAGAAATTGTAGTTATATTTATTTAGGTTAATAACTAGCAGATATCCATATGAGGAGAGGAAAAGGTGAAAAAAATAATAAACTCAATTATTGGGCACGCTGGTAATGCTCTTGGTTATGGTGCAATTACTTTTTATTTACCAGAATATGATATCACGTTCGCTTTGATGGATAATACTGAAAAAGCTGAGGCCATTTTCGATGGACTGGGTAAGCTTCTGGCAATTATTAACAATAGGTTTACAAAATAATATTAGTTCCTTTTTAATACAGATTTATGAGTAATTAATTTTGACAACATTCTTTTTTCATTATCTCGATTTTAATTTTAGATTTAAAAAATAAAACAAAGGTAAATAAATCATTTAATCGGAAACTGAGGAGATGTTTATGCGAAAAAAAGTATCAATTTTTCTGGTTTTGGCAATCACTATAACTTTTCTATCTGCTCAAACAGAGCAGGATTCGACGAAAATATTCGGGACTCATTCAGTTCAATTTCGAGTTCAAGATTGCTTTACTCTGTCATCTTTCAAAGGTGGCTTGATTTCCTATAAATATCATTTCAATGATAGAAATGCTTTGAGAATCGGGGTAAATAATAACATTGATTTAAGGGAGATAGAAGAAGACTATGATGTTTATATGATGGACACATCCCATTATGAGATTTTTTCCGAAAATAAAGATATTGATATTAGTTTTACAATAGAATATTTGAGATATTTTAACCCTGATGACGAAATAAAATTATTCCTGGGAGGAGGACTAAAAACAGGCTATAGTAGTTATAAAGAAGAAAATGATGATGACTCAGATATTACTTCAAATTATTATAACAGGTATATTACTGGTTTGAGAACTGGTTTGACTCTTAGTTATGGTATGGAATGGAAATTTAGAAAGAATATGGCACTCCATGCGGAATACGGGAATGATATAATTTGGAATTTTTATAAATCAAAGCGAGAACATCACGTCAACCCTGATGAAACGGATCACAAAGATATTCGAACCGAAATACAAAAAGGCATCGATTTTTATAGCACCGGTGTATTACTGGGATTATCAGTATATTTCTAAAAAAATACAGGAGGGAAGATGAAAAAGAATCTATTATTGGTAATTATAATTTTTCTTATGGGATTTTCGGCTTTAGCCCAGGACGCTCCCAAATTGAAACAGCCCCGGATTGCACCTCAAAAAAGACAGATTGAAAAGCCGATTAATAAAAATATTGATAAGAATGTTCGTCTGGATTTTACCATTATATCTCAAAATGGGAATACTGAAAAATTTTACCTGATTACAGCCTCACAAGCTTATGAAACCGAGCTTAGACAGCAGGATAATAACAATCATTATAGTTATCTTGAAATTTCTGGAAAAGTCAGACTGCTCGTGCAAAACAGGATTTTTGTTGCCTATGAATTTAATTACAGAAATCAACAGAAAAATAAAGTGGGCGAAGATATAACCTTACAATCTTCTGTGATTTTAAAGCCAGGGCAGGAAATCGAAGTTGCTAATCAAGGCAATAAGACTTTAAAGATTAAGGCTTCCTATCTTGAAATGATGGACTAAAATAGGAATAGTGAAAGCGATAGGACTTTTATTTATAAAGCAAGCGGACTGGAATAATTTTTCAATTTGACTGTATTATTTCAGGAGCATACACTTTTTTACTTTATCAAATTTACCAGTTCTTATTCTATATAAATAAACTCCTGACGGGAGGTTTTCAGCATCCCATCTTATTGTATGATAACCAGCAGATTTATTCCTATTTATTAAAGTTTCCATATGCTCGCCTTCTAAACTGTAGATTGATATATTTACATCAGCACTTTTAGGGAGAGTGTAATTAATTGTGGTTGTTGAATTGAAGGGATTTGGATAATTTTGGGCTAATGAAAATTCATCAGCTGCTAGATGCTCCTCTGTTTTAATGGCCACATTTTGATTCTGAAAATAAGTAGCAGCTTCGCTAACCGTCTTGAATTCGATTCTATCTCCATATTTTGCTATTACAGAGTCGAGTAATTCTCCTGTCCATTCAAGAACGAGACTATCCCGGTAACCTGTTCTAATAAAATGATCATGAAATAAAATACCAAAATAATGGTTTTCCTGGGCCGCATCATGGATGTCATCCAGAGCATTGTTTAATTGGGAGTGGTAGGAGCTTTCCTCCAGGTTCCAGGTGTATTCACCATTTATCCCCATATTGTACAAATTTTCATATAAATAATTTTTCCCGGGATCGCCAAGGGAGATAATATTGATCCCATTATCTAATAATACTTGATAGGTCGTTGAATCAGCAGCATGTGATGGTGGAATAAAGGACGTGGCAGTTATTCCTAGTTTGCTTTTTAATATTGGTGTGCCTGCATTTATCAAACTATCCTGTTCATTATAAGAAAGTGGGTTTTGAGGACAATAGAATTCATGATATCCACCACAATGGGGGCAGATATGATTATAACCGTGCAGACATATTTCATGTCCTTTTTGATCGGTTTCAATAAGTTCCTGAATCAAAGAATCAGTACCTTTTACAGATTCAATTAATCGGTGAGGAATTACGCCCCAGCTTACTTTTGCATCTCTTTGTTCTACCACCTTTTCAAAAGGCTTAATACTCCTGGGCAAAATTGATGTATTTCTGTTCATAATATCATCTACCCGGATAACAAATACTAAGGAGTCCTGGCTCAATAAAAAAGGGTTACTTACAAGCATAATCAATAATAACCGGAAAGAGAGTTTGTTAAACCAATTAAATTTGTCCATTATTTAGGTCCTTTATATTTGATTGCTATCTATTCTTCTTCCTCTGGGAATTAAAATACAAAAGAATTCAGAAATTACCAAAATCTATCAGAAATCGAATAAAGCAAAAATTTATAAAGCTGGATAATAATTAAGGCAGGGTTATTACACTTCACCCAAGTTTGTTTTAAAGATACCAGCTTTCGATTTTAAAACTATGAAGAGAGAAAAATGTCGATATAATATTTGAGAATATAAACTGATATTTGAAGGTTGCTGGGATAAGGCCAGAGCTTTTGGTAAATTTAATTTTGAAAAACACTTGAAAATTTATAATATAGATTGCGCTGAAGTTTGTGATAATTGACATTCTCAAAAAAAGGTGGAGTCTTCCTCATCCACGAAAGTAATGAGAAAAAATAGAATACTATTTCACAGAAATCCGAAACAAATTAAGAAATAATTAAATGTCCCTAGCCACAACCCAAATAAACCGCCTGATCAGAATCCTGCAAATTCTGAGCACTGGTAAGAAAATTACCATAAATGAACTCTACGACCGCTTTGACAGAGCTGTATCGAAACGTACGCTACAGCGTGATATGCTGACCCTTTCCAATGCCAATATTCCAGTCATGTCCAGCAAAGGTGAGGGCAATCAAAATATCTGGTATGTGTCATCCCGCTTCAACTCCTTTATTCCCATTCCTCTTGGTATGCATGAATATCTGGCTGCCAATATTCTCAAAGAAAATCTGAAGATCTTTCGCAATACATCCTTTGATGATGAAGTTAACTCGCTTATTGATAAAATCGAGCAGATAGTGCCTGAAGATATCTACCTGGAACTCAAAAAGGCCAAAAACGGACAATTATTTGAAGATTATACTTCCGGTGAATATGATTACTCCTCTTTTGGCGATATAATCAACAAGATTATAAATGCTATTATCGAAAAAAAGAAATGTATTCTTGATTATCATGTGCCCCATCGGGAAAACAGTCGTGATTATCATTGTGAACCTGAAAAAATGATCTATTATAATGGCGTGCTCTATGTGATTATGTACATTAGAAAGATTGATAAGTTTCTATTATTTGCTGTGCAAAGAATTCAGAATATCAAAGTTCTGGATGAAGCCTTTCCCGATGATCACGATTTTGATGAAACTGAATTTCGCTCCTCACGTTTTGGCATGTATTCCGATCAACCCCGCAATATTAAATTGCGCTTTGATCGGCAGGTCCGGCATTATATTGAACATCGGGACTGGCATCATAGTCAAAAAATGGAAAATGATGAGCAGGGAAATTTAATTGTGTCTTTGCATGTCGGACTTACTCCCGAACTCACTTCCTGGATTCTGAGCTGGCGTTACTGGGTAAAGGTGCTTCAGCCGCAGGAATTGATCGATAAGATTAAAGATGATCTTCATAAGATGAACACTCTCTACGAAAAGTAGTTTTTACACCGGCCTATAAAAAATTATCAAAAAAAATCAAAAAAATAAAACCGGCGACATAATCTGACGTTATTGGTCTCTATATTTCTGTGTCAAAATAAGGAGTTGGATTATGGAGCCAAACAATTCATTACAAAATGCCCTCTATTCTATTGGGGCTTTTTTTAATAAGCACAATTCCAGGAATACTAAAGATCTGCAAAAGGCTATCAGTATTTGCAGGAAAAATTCTGACTTACAAAAATATGAACTTGAGGATGATGCCCTTAAGATTATTGGTTTATGCTGGTATAATTTTTTAGAATTGCGCACCATCTATTCTGATCCTCTGGAAATCATTAGCAAACTTTCCAATCAAGAAAAACTGCCTCTTGACAAAATTGATCTTATTATCGATATGCTTAAAAAGAATATCCTGGATTCTGAAACCAAACAAATTATTCGGGAAAGGCGCTCTATGGATAAAATTCCTTCTCATGAGGTCGTCTATCAAAAGTCATCAGTATTAAGAAATGACATCTCTTTCCATAAATCCTTTTTAAAGATCATTTTGAATGAAAATACTGCTTTTGATATTAATGAAGACAAACCCTATCAATCCAATAAGGAATATGTCAGTGATTGGTTTAGGTATGTTTCCAAACTATCTGAAATCACCAGTCATACTTTGCGTTATATGAAGGATAAAAGGGAATTGATTGAGATTGAAAAAATGCGCAAGAAAATAGCAAAAAGAGTGGAAAATTCAGAAAAAAGTTTTCCTCTCCTGGAAATAACTCAGGAGTATAAACTTGATGAGAAAGAAAAAACAATCCTTATGTTTCTGGTAAAGGAAGATGTTGAGGGCTATTCTCCAGACATAGATAGAACTATCAAGATTATCAGTGTTAATCAACATGATATGTACCGCAATCGTTCCTATTTGTCCAGAGATTCCAAACTGGTGCGCAATGGTCTGGTAGAGATTCCTGATAATCTTTTCTTTCGCTCCCGGGGTTCTGATGTGCGGATTTCTCCAGATGTGACCAGACGGATAATCACTAAAACTCCGACCACTGATACAGAAAGGATTGAACAGGTAATTAAAGGCAATGATATATTTACCCTTCTGGAACCTGAACAAAGTATTGATGAATTAATTTTGCCAGCCGATTTGAAGAGTACTCTTGAGACATCTTTGAAGCGCTATCGGAATAATGTGGATCAGACTTTACAACAATGGGGACTTTTTGATAAAGGCCTGCATAATTCGCCTTATAAAACCAGCCGGGAACCCGGACTTTTGATGTTATTTCATGGCCAGCCAGGTACTGGAAAAACCTTTGCCAGTGGAGCCATTGCCAACTCCCTGAATAAGAAACTTCTTATAACAGATATCAGTAGATTGCAATCCAAATGGGTTGGTGATAGTGAAAAAAATGTCAAAAAGATGTTCACTCTCTTTGAGAGAATTGTACGGCGGACTCAGAATCCACCTGTGCTATTACTCAATGAAGCTGATCAGTTTCTATCCCAACGACTTGCAAACACTACCAGCTCTATTGACGTGATGTACAATTCTCTGCAGAATTTATTTCTGGAAGCCTTTGAGGAATTGCGCGGCGTATTGATTGCCACCACCAATCTGTCCGGCAATCTGGATGAGGCCTTTAGCCGTCGATTTCATCTGAAATTGGAATTTCCAGTCCCCAAATTCAAAGAGCGCAAACAGCTCTGGCAATTACATCTACCGCCCACAATACCTGGATGTGATCATATCGATATAGAAGAATTGTCTAGAAAATTCAAATTAACAGGCGGCCAGATCAAGATCATTGTAAAAAACGCAGCTACTGAGGCCGCTTCTCGCCAGAGAGCTGAACAAATATTGCAGCAGGACGATCTAATTAAATATTGTGAACTGGAAAATAAAAGTATGTTCGATAGAAGCAATCATAATTTTGGATTCTCCACAAATTCTGAGGTCCCCCCGTAAAGTCACTCTAGAATGGTATCAGTTATTGCTTATTATTGATATTGTTTTAAGAGAGGAGTTGTTTTTAAAATTCCCGCCTTATAAAAAAATGCGTTAAGAAATTCCAAGAATGGAGCGTTAAGAACCAATATATGTTTGAACCCGGTAGGGTGAGTTTATATTGGTTTAGCGGAATGAATGGAATTTTAGCATTTTTTCCCCGGGTCAAGCCCGAGGGTCAAAAGATATACAGCGGGCGAGTTCCCCGAGACTACGCTCGGGATCTGTAGATTTTCGCACTTTTTTCTTAAAAGTTAATATTAATAAAAATTAGATATGATGAACTTAATTACTGATAATAAATAACATATTTAACAGAGAGACAAATAGATT
>DATGCI010000076.1:0-9449 GCA_035312185.1 bacterium | reverse complement strand
TTCTGGTTTATCGCTCATCGCGATTTTAAAATTACCAGCATGATAGCCATGCACGGGTTCCCATTCTTCATAAGAACCACTTGCGGCACTAACTACATTGTATTCACCATTAGGCATAGTGGCTCCAATCATAATACATTGCCTGTACATACCAACATGACCGGAGTTTAGAGGGTATTCTAGCGTCTGCTCAAAGGTGCCACCCCAGGGATAAAATTGGCCTACATTCGTAACAAAATATCCTACCTGGCCCACATTGTGAGTGCCATCGCCTCTATCCATTATACCTGCCTGTATTTTTATGCTACTGGTAAGAAAAATCGCCAATATTATTAATGTCTTATTTATTCTATTCATAATCTATGATTTCCTCCCATATTATTTATTCAGTTGCTTATTCTATCAAAAAGCAATATTTAATCCCATATAAATTAGTCGGGGAGTTCCCCAGTTTTCGGGATTGGCATCATATTCCTGTGTTTTTCCACTATCAGAATCATCAGGCTTTCCTGTTCTGGAGTAAACCCAGACCACATTTTTTCTATCTGTCAAGTTATATATCTCCAGGTAAGGCTCCAGTTTTATATTATTCCAATTTATTGAATAATCTACTTTGAGATCCAGTGTCCAGGTCTCAGGCATGCGGGCATTATTAATTTCATAAGGATCAGTTGCAGCTCTCATTTCGACAGTGTAAGGTAAACCGCTGCCCCATTCTCCCAATAAAGTAGTTGCAAAATTGCCGTAGCGATAGGTAAGACGACTTTTTAAAGTATGTCTCTGGTCAAAAGAGAGGGGGAAGAATTTTAAAGTCTGTTTATTTTCTAGTTCGGAACCGACTCTCTCCAAAGGGCCGGAACTGCTTCCTTCTGCTACAGCATAGGTGTAATTGATTTCGCCGGTCAAATGCTGCCCTCTTCTTTTTCGCAGCTGAATTTCAAAACCGTTGTTGTGGGCAAAGTCTTCGTTAATATGCATTGTAAAGGTCTCCCAATATTCCGGCCTTTCTCCAGCAAAATGAGTCCGAGCACCCAGCAAATTTGTAATCTGTTTACTATAGAGAGTCACATCAAGAACATAGTCTTCAAATAATTGCTGACTGATTCCGAATTCATAGGTAATTGTGCGCTCAGGCTTAAGATTGGGATCACCAAAACGTCCATTTCCACTTTTTAAATTGATCAGCATATTATCTTCATAATCTATATCTCCATCTTTATCAACATCATAGAGGGCCCCATTGCTAATAGTACTTGTATCCCTGCTGTAGGTGATCAGCGATTTGTAAATATATTGGTAATCAGGTTTTTGGAAATAATGGCCATAACCGAAGTGGAAGACTGTCTTTTCGGTAATAGGATAGGATATGCCTAAACGAGGACTGATTTGAGTATGCATATCAGAACTCTTCATAGAAGCAGTTGAATCCTGCACATTATATGGATTTTCCCAGTAATCTGTATTAGGTGCATGCAGATCAAATCTTAGACCAGCATTAAGGATGATTGTAGAAAAATTGATCTTGTCCTGAATATAGACACCAGCTTCATAGGGGTGAACTTTGTAGTCGTCAAGAATATGATCATCATAATAGGGCGCTGAAATGTAAAAGCGGTCAATAGTATGCCGCTTGGCAATAAATCCAGCTTTGAGCTCATTATATTTGTTAGGTTGCCAGACAAAATCACCTTTTGCACCAATTGTATTTTGTTGATTGTCAGAATAAGAGGAAATATAGTTTAATGTATAAAATTCCTGGTTTCCATCCAGTTGATAATCCGGCTTAAGATCTCTGTAATCAAAATCACCTGAATTATAACTATAAGAAGTATAATAAGAAGAGAATGAATAATACATTTTATTACTGAGTGTATGAGTTAGGCTAAGTTTGAACATTTGAGTTTGGCTTTCGGGTTCGTTCCAGGCCATCTCAGGGATATATTTCCAGGAATGGGAGTAATTCTTAGATATCCCACTGGATAGATTTGTTGCTAGATTAAGTTTAATATTGTTCAAATGAGTATCAGTTATTTTAAAAAATACATTCTGTTCAGTTTCATAACCCCAGGGCAAATAGCTATCCCGATCATTGTAGCGGCCGGAAAGGAAAAAGCGTGTTTTAGAACCTACTAGAGGTCCGCTAAGGTTAGCACGAATTACTTTGCGATTATAATCTTTGCTATTTTCTTCAGGGCTGAGGCTGGAACCTTTGACATCAAGAAGACCTTGCAGTCGCGAACCACCTTCTCGGGTAGTAATATTGATAACGCCGCTCATTGCATTGCCGTATTCGGCACTAAATGTACCACTCAAGACCTGCATTTCAGAAATAATACCTTTATTGATCATTTCTGATGAATTTATATCCGAAAATAATGGATTTCTAATTGGGACACCGTCAATCATATAAACAACTTCGCCGCTTCTGCCGCCTCGAAAATGCATGCCACCAGAGTTGATCACACCTGGCTGACTGCTGATAATCTGGTCAACAGAAGTAGTTGGCATGGATTCGATCATGTCAGTATTCATATTTCGAGCCGTGGCAGTAAGATCTTTTTCAAGAACATCTTTGCGGGCTTCAACTACAATCTCTTCCATATCTACTGTAGATTGGCTGAGTTGAAAATTGACATAACTGATTCTATTAGAATAAACCTTTACATCAGTTATAACCATTTTTGTGTAGCCGATCATACTGGCTTCAAGGGTGTAGGTCCCGGGTGGAACCTGAATAATAATATATTTACCATCTTCATCAGAAGCAGCTCCCTGTGAAGTCCCTTGAACTGTAATATTGACCCCTACAATTGGTTGGCCAGTATCTTTGTCAACAATTTCGCCAGTGATTTTGCCATAATTGGCTGCAAAGAGAGATGTTGTAAATATTGCGATAAATAATATAAATAATTTTTTTATCATTACTCCTCCTGATTTGTACTTTTTAAATCTAAAATTGGATCGTCTAGATCACTGACCATTTTCCCGGGGAACTGTTAAACTGCTCTGAATATTTTCCAGTTTTTCGATCATTTGTAGGGCTCCCTCCTTATCCTTGCAGGCTATTTCTGTAGCAATTGCATTAATCAAAACTGAAATAGCAGCAAAGGAATTTGTAAATAGCATGTTTTCACTTTTTACAATCAAGCTGTGGTTGGCGTGAAAACTGATTGGAGCAGCATGTTTATTAGTAATGGCAATTGTTTTGTGTCCCTGTTCCTGGGCATATTTCGCCAGTTCAATTGTCTCTTTGGAATAAGGCGGAAAAGAAAGCAGAATTAGAATTTCACCCTTGTCAAAAAGTAAAGCCTGCTCCAAAAATGGTGAGGTGTCATGACGCATGGCTGAGGCTTTGATTCCAACCTGATTGAGCTGGTAGGCTAAAATTCTACTCAGTAAATAGGAAATTCCTAGACCGGCTGTGTGGACAGCTTTGGCTTTTTCTATTAGGTCAACAGCATTTTTAAAATCATTTTTGTCTATGACCCGAAAGGTATTGTTGATATTACTGATATCCTGATTGGCAACAGAAGTGAGAATATCATCATCTTTACTTTGCTCATCGATCAGTGAAAATTTATCTTTACCTTCCAGATGGTCCTGAATATTTCCGGCTACTTCTTCACGAATTTCACTATATCCTGAAAAACCGATTTGTTGGGCAAAGCGGACAACCGAAGCTACACTGGCACCGGAAGATTCCGCCACTTCGTGAACACTGAGAAAAGGAACTTTGTCAAAATTATCTATAAAAAAGTCGGCAACCAGTCTCAAATTATTGGAAAGGTCGTTGTAATTTCCCCGAATTTTATCTCTCAATTGGGCATGCATATATCACTCCTGTTTAATCAATAGATTACGATTAATGAAAACCAAATAGAGCAGCACCAATTACAAATAACGATCCCAGTAAAAAGAGACCTATTTGTAATTTGAATTGAAATTTGGCCCATTTTGTCCAGTCCAGATGGGCGACACCGATTGTACCCATTAAAGCAGCTGAAGTTGGCACAATAATATTTGTGAATCCATCACCGAGCTGAAAGGCAAGTACGGCAACCTGGCGATTGACTTTGACAATGTCTGCCAGGGGCGCCATCAATGGCATTGTCAAAGCAGCCTGACCAGAGCCTGATACAACAAAAAAGTTAAATATGGATTGAAATACATACATAAACCAGGCTGAAATAGATGCTGAAAAATCAGCAACTGAATTCCCGGCTGTATAAAGAATTGTGTTCAATACAGAAGGCTGAGAAGGATCTTCACCTCCTAGAACGAGAATAATGCCTTTAGCCATTCCAACAACCAGAGCTGCACCCAATAGATCACGGGCTCCCTGTCGAAATCCTTTGGCAATATCATTGATCTTCATATTATTGAGATTAAAAATTACTCCGATTACTCCGGCAATTAAACCCATTACAAAAAATTGGCTGGCAATTTCCGGAATGTAATAGCCTTTGGCTACAACTCCGTATATTATCCAGATGACAGTGAGCAAAACTGCCAGAACAACCAGTTTATCGCCAAGGCTAAAATCACTCTCCAGGTCTTCTTTACGGGCTAGATCATCACGAAAATATGCATCAGTTTCATAGGCTAAAGATTGAGTGGGATTCTTTTTTATTTTTTTTGCATAGAGAGTTGTGTAAACTATGCCAACCAATGTAAAAAAACTCCACATAAAGATTCTGAAAAGAGCGCCGGACATAACTGGAACCCCGGCCACACCTTGAGCAATAGCAACGCCAAAGGGATTCATCCAGGAGGTGGCAAAACCGATTTGAGTGGCCACAAAAGTGACCAGTACGCCTGTAATGCTGTCAAATCCCAGGGCTACCATCATAGGCACAAGGATCATTGCAAAAGCTATAGCCTCTTCTCCCATTCCAAACACAGCACCTCCTAGAGAGAAAAGAAAGAACATAACCGGGATTATTAAAATGTCTTTATCTTTAGTGTATTCTGCCATTTTAAGGATACCGGATTCAATGGCGCCAGTCTCCATTACAATACCAAAAGCACCACCAATAACCAGAATAAATGCTACAACTCCGACAGCAGTTCCCCATTTGTCACCGGAAGTCAGCCCGTCAAAAGCATAATTCAAAAATCCTGTTTCACCATGGGTGCCAAAAATAGGAACACCATCTACCTTTGAATTTCCATTGTCCTGCTTTACAGTTTCAAAGGTCGAAGGAGCCAGAACTGTTTTTGTTCTGGTTTTACCCTTATATTGATAAGTGTGCTGGCGAGTTTCAAATTTGCCAGGCGGAATAAAATAGGTGAGGGCAGCGGCAAAAAGGACTACGAAAAATATGATTACATATGTATCTGGGGCTTTTAACTTTTTCATAGGTTTATTTTACTTTATTGGTCTTAAGATTATAACATTGTCCTGACTGGAGTATATCCATCTGGATATTTTGAGCAGATAAGTTTCCATTTGAATCTGTTTGCTTGTTTTGTATTTTTGTTCCATCAAAGAACAGAACTGTATTCTCTCCAACCACTTCACATTCTAGATTCGGTTTGACATGAATTGCAGTTGACTCGTCAATGCCCAATCCCAGAGTTTGATGTTCAATTACCAAGGATATTAACCGATTTAATCTTTTTCTTTTGACGAAGTGCTGATCAATGATTGCCTTTTTAACAAAGCCAAAACCAGGAGTAGTTTTAATGTAATCTTTTTTAATGCTGATAAATTTTTCATCATCTGTTGTGTCAATGAGTTCATCGCCGGTGATCATTAATTCACTCATCACAGCCGCGCCTGCACTAGTTCCGGAAATTACTCCGCCCTGGTTGTAAATTTCTTTGATTCGCTTCAGAAGTTTTGTGTTTAACAGATCCCGGGTTAATCGGCGCTGATCACCTCCTGAGAAAAAGATGCAGTTAATATCTTTTAGCTTTACTACATTACTGTCAAAATCAGCCTCGGAGCTATCACACAAAAGATAATTAACAGATGCAGCTTCGGTTTTTTCAAATTGATTTTGCTGGTACTGGGCTACTTCTATTGGCGAACCACTCGCATTGGGAATGATCATGATTCTTGCTTCTTTACCGCCTGCTAATTCGACAATTTTTTCAATCATATAATCGGGACGCGA
The DNA here is from genome assembly GCA_035312185.1 of bacterium. GTDB lineage: Bacteria > Fidelibacterota > UBA2242 > UBA2242 > JAFGTP01 > JAIPHI01. The sequence continues at coordinate 3,330 of DATGCI010000076.1, read as the reverse complement.
ACCTCCACCAATTATAAAAAGGTGGCCTTTGTTATTTGGGCTGTGATCACATTTCATTACAAAGTAAAAAAGAAATAGCAATAGCAAAAAACGTAGGTATTTCATCTTTAATTTTCCCTGATTAAAGCATGAATAATATTTGCTGTGCTGCTTAGATCTTCTAAAAGAATGAATTCATCATTAGAATGAGGATTTTGGGCACCAATGCCAATGTTTATGGCCTCAACGCCTTTTGCATTTAAAGAATTAGCATCGCTTCCGCCCGCAGAAACTACAGGTCGAGGTTTGAGGCCAAGTTGCTTATAAACTTTTAAAATATCCTGGTAAACTCTAGATTTTTCAGAAATTTTATAAGGTTTAAAATCCCAGTTAGATTGAAAGTCCAAATCTGCACCGAATGCTTTGCAAACTTTAATAAAGCGTGTCTTAAATTTATCCACAATTTCCATTGCTCGCTGATTTGACAGTGATCTAACTTCACCATTTATAGTAGTTTCTTCCGGGATGACATTTACTGCAGATCCACCTTTTATGATTCCCAGATTCGCAGTTGTTTGATGATCAATTCGACCCAGTTTTAACTCTGCAATAGCCCTAGCTGCAACCTGAATTGAACTAACTCCATCTTCTGGCTGAAGTCCAGAATGGGCCGCTTTACCTTTGATTGTAATGTCAATTCCCTGAGCACCATAGGTAGAATAAATAAATTGCCCGGGGCGAAGAGAGGAGTCAATCACAAAACCACGATTAATATGGCTATTGAGTTCAAGGGCCTTACTACCTTCTAAATTATTTTCTTCACTAATTGTAAAACCAATTGTGAAATCGCTTAATGGAATTTTTTCACGGTATGCTTTTTCAAGATTGTATAAGATTGCTGCAATTCCTGCTCGGTTATCAGCGCCGAGAATTGTACTTCCATCTGAAGTTATCCGATCTTCATGAATACGATGCCTTAAATTTTTTGTGGGTCGGGCCGTATCCATATGAGATAGCAAAATAAAGTCACCACCTGTTCCTATTTTACAAATTATATTGCCGGAATTACCGTTAATTGATTTTCCAGCATTGTCTTCTTCGACATCATATCCAAGTTTGTTGAGGAAGTCAGTTATGTAATCTTTAACTTCCTTTTCACGTCCGGAAATTCCGTCAATACTGGTGAGTTTTAGAAATATGTCTAATAGTCTGTTAGGGTTATTTTTCATTGTAATTAAAATTAGATTAAAAACTAAAATGAAACTTATATTACAAAATATAGCATAAATTGGTGTTGCTGTCAAGGATTAATTGAAAAAAATATTACAAAAAATAAAAATATAGTAAAAAAAATTACAAAGATGAAGGACGATTAGCCAAACTCTTATCCAATCATTAATAAATTCCACCAGCTAGGTCAGTAAAATGAAAATACTGATTAAGAGCTTCCATTCAATTCAAGGAATAATTAATCAATGTAATTTTGCAAGTTTCCGGTTAAATTATTAACTCAGAATAAATGGGGAAAAGATTATATGATCTCTGAAGATCAAAAGCAGGATTACACAATTTCCATAGAAAAAGCCAATTTGTATTCCATAGTCTTTATTCTGCCTGTAATATTTTTATTTGGCACGCCCTACCTGATTCGATGGGGCTGGCAGGGAATAAAGGCTGGTTTTCTAAATATAGCAGAACATCCCATAATTAGTCTGGTCTTTTTTGTAAGCCTCATTCTAGGTATTGTGACTCATGAACTGATTCATGGTTTTGTCTGGGCACTGAAGGCTGAAAAAGGATGGCAGTCAATTGAATTTGGAGTAAAGTGGAAAATGTTGACGCCCTACACCCATTGTAAAGTTCCTTTGACTGTCAAAGATTATAGTTTGGGTGTCATTATGCCGGGTCTGGTTATTGGCATTCTTCCGGCTATTATTGCTATTATTAATGGCAGTTTGCTTTTGTGGATATTTGGGCTGCTTTTTACTATTGCTGCTGGTGGCGATTTTATTGCTTTGATCATGTTAGGCAAGCTGGATAGCGATCAATTAATCAAAGATCATCCGGAACAAATGGGCTTTGTAATATTTAATGATAAGAAAGGAAAGTCAGAATAATGCAAGAAAAACACATCAAAATTGATACTGAATATATCCAATTAGCAAAACTACTTCAGCTCGCTGATGTAGTCAGCACTGGTGGCCAGGCAAAATTGATCATCCAGGATGAACTGGTTAAAGTCAATGATGAGTGGTGCACACAGCGGGGTAGAAAAATATATCCTGACGACCGGGTCGATGTCTATCTAGAGCCGGGCATGAAAATAACTATTGAAAAAGAATAAATTTTACAATTTACTGGGAGATTAAATGCCATTAAAAATCAATGATAATACTATAGCTGAAGATCTGATTATTTCTGAAATGGATAATATGCGGGAAAAATATGTGGAAACTTTTCCAGAACAGACCCGCACTGAACAGGAAAAACGTTTGTTTGAATGGGCAAAAGAAAATATCACCGAAAGAGAACTCCTCCGGGATTATGCCCTTGAAAATATCTCTATTGATCAAGAGGAACTCGATAAAGAATGTAAAAAATTGTATGATGACGATGTTCCAGAAAATGTCGACCCGGTTATTGAAAAATTAAAAGTAGAAAAATTGCTGAAAAATATAAAAGCTGATAGTGAGTCGGTTTCAGATAAGGAAATACGAAAGTACTATCGTAAGAACAAAGATGAGTTTATAATTCCTGAGTATATTCATGTCAAACATATTGTCAAACATCCTCCATCCCATCCGCTGGGAACAGATGAAGATCCATTAGAAGCAATTAAGGAAGTTAAAAGGGAATTGGATAAGGGCAAAGACTTTGAGGAAGTCGGTAATAAACATTCCCATTGTGGAGGTGAAGGCCTTGATCTAGGTTATTTTGCCCGGGGAAAAATGGTACCCGCTTTTGAAAAAGTAGCCTTTAATCTGGAAGAAGGGGAAACCAGTGATATTTTTCAAACAGAATTCGGTTACCACATTGCTAAATTATACAATCGAGAACCAGAAAGATTATCGCCCTTTAACCAGGTCAAAGAAAAAATTAAAGAAAAATTAGATGAGCGTAAGCAGGAAGAGGCCGTTGAAAAATTTGTTGATCAACTCAAAAATAAATCTACTATTAAATACCTTGCTCCAGAAAATGAAGCCGAGAGTGCCCGAAAAGGATTTATTTTTGAGAAACCGCTCAATTTTATATTAGTCAAACCTTCGGGACCCGATTGTAATATGGCTTGTGAATACTGTTTTTATCTTGAAAAAGATGAATTTTTTGAGGGCAAGAAACATCGCATGAGTG
>DATGCI010000075.1:0-19210 GCA_035312185.1 bacterium | reverse complement strand
ATGATCCGATTTTCCATCATAGTAAACATTTAATAACGCAACATGACAATCACCAATCTCAAAAGAATAGGTTGTTTCTTCACAGCCTGGGGGACCTTTTTTAACAATATTTGGCAACGTTTTACCGTCTTTATTCATTTTTCTCAAATATGGCAAATAGCGAGGGTCTTCCTCTGGTAATTCATGATTACCTACTGCGGGATACCAGAGATAATCATCACCTAATACTTCAGCAATAAGTTCTTCTGAAGCCCAGGGAGGGTCAATATCACCGGGGCTGACCATAAACATCCCTTTTCCCACTTTTTTGATCCCCATTAATGCGCCTAAAAAATGCTCCTTTGAATGATATATTTCCCGTGATTTATACCGACTATCTACTGATATTATAAAGGATTGGGCCTCCTTTTTTTGAGCAAAAGTAGTCCCAAACAAAATTAATAAAACAACTAATAATTTTTTTCTGAATACCATTTTTCCCTATCCCTCCTCAATTTATTGGCCAGCTATATTTTTTAGATATTTTCTAAGATTCCCATCATCAGATTTGGTTAATCTAAAAAATAAGTATGCATCAGATTATACTTTCCTCCTCTGGCATCGTCCCTATATACATCAACTTTGATTTGATCATCTTTTAGATAAACTTTTAAAAATGTGCTTCTGGTCTGATCACTTAATTCATCGAAAGTCTTAATATATTTTTCCCGTAGTTCTTTATCATTATTATAATTTTTATAAAAATTTATAAAATGCTTCAAAGCTGGTTCGTCTTTCAGATCGTGATAGTCAACCCCACCAGTCATATCTGTAGAATAGAGTGCTTTTTTAATGTTATAGGTGCGGACTTCATAAAAATATTTTTCCAGTAAATCTTCTTCGGAAAGTCCAGAAGTTTTGTGTTTATTGAGATATTCCTGAGCATCTTTGAAAAGGTAAGTTGGTGTCTGCCTTTCAAGGCCATAGGTATGACCGGCAGTCACCTGCCAAACACCATTTATCTTTCCAATAGATGTACAATGAGTATGACCATGAAAATAGGCATTCACATTATATTTTTTTAGTAATTGATAAAATTTAAAATTATTTTCAGGATACTTATCCATTGAATCGCCTTGATGACGAATTCGACCATTATCCAGATCAGGCAGGGCTACCATAGGCTCATGCCCGGCCACAAAAATATAAGGTTTATCAGTATTTTTCAGGTCTTCTTCCAGCCATTCCAGAAGCTCCGGAACGACATTTCCATCCATCCCGTGATCAGATTTGCCATCATAATATTCATTGATAACAGCAATATGGCAATCACCAATCTCAAAAGAATAAGTTGTTTCCTCACTACCAGGAGGGCCCTTGCGAACAATATTGGGTAAACTTGTTCCACCTTTGTTCCATTCTCTAAAATATTCTAGATAAGGACCATCTTCCGGCATTTCATGATTTCCGACAGAAGGATACCAGAGATAATCCTGACCTAATACGTCAGCAATCAACTCTCGAGAGTCGCCCATTGGTGAAACATCACCCGGGCTGAGCATAAAACTGCCTTTGCCCACCTCCTTAATTTTCAATAATGCTCCCCGGAAAAACTCCGGCCCTGCAAATTGGCCGGTGGTTTTATAGCGCCAGTCATTAGCCACAATAAAAGACATATCCTTTTCAGCAGATTGGGCAAAGAGTGGAATCTGAACAGCAAGTGATAATAGTATAATTAGAGTTAAGGATATTTGTTTTAATCGCCTAAATCTTTTTATTCTATTCATGATATTTCCTCTTAATTAAAGCTTTAATATCATCAAGCGTTCCAAGAAAGGGATTGTCAGACTCCATTTTTAAACTGGTCAAAGCAGCCGACCATTTGATGGCTACTTCAGGCGGAGAATCAAGTCGCTTTGTAGCATAAGACGCTATGCAAGTATCACCACGCCCGCTTCTACCAACTAATTCTTCAGGATAAAACTCCTCCTCATAAAAATTGTCACCAGCATAGACGAGAACACCGCTCCTATGGGTCAGTACTATTTCTGAGGGTCCCCAATCAGCCAGAATACGGGCTGCTTTTTTGAGATCACGAGTTCCGGTCAAGGATTCCGCTTCGCCTATATCGGCCTTGAGCATATCCAGCTTTGCCAGCACCTGCTTTTTCTCGGGCCATTCAGCGTGAACTAATTTGTTATCTTCACCGCGTACTCTGAGAAAGCCCTGGGCATCAGCCACAAGCCAACCCGATTTTTTGTGAAGATATTCGACAACTTCAAGAGGCACTTCTTCCCGTACGGAAGCATTGATCAGCCAGGCTTTAGCAGAAAAATCTTCAAATTGATCAATAGTATAACTCCCTGCTGTTTCAGGACAGGTCAAAATCCTTTCATCAGGATTGTCAGTAGGATAATCCAAAATCATTTGGGTAGAATTATTAGTGAAAGTGGGAAAAACTTCAATACCTGCTTTTTCAAGCTTGGCAACAACGTGATCATCGGATTTTGCCAGACGGGTAATAGCAGCCACTCTTTTGCCTAATCCAACAGCTGCATGAGCCCCATAATTAAAACCACCTCCATCAACATGCCGTTTGCTATTTTTAGTAATGACGGTATCACTTGTATAATTTCCAAAAATTACTATGTCATAGGATTTCATAAACGAACCTTTCCAATTTTTATTCTTTGGCTTTTACATTCCAGAGTGTTGTCGCCAGAATCAAAGAAAGTATTGATGAGCCAATCCAATATAGAGTTACTATTGAAAAGTCATATGTTAATTCTCCATTTACCATAGTACTTCCCTGATCTATTAAAAATCCACTGATCTGATCCTGGAGCCCGGCTCCAATGTAACTGAAGATACCAATAAATCCCATGGCCGCTCCGGCTGCATTTTTGGGAGAAATATCAATGGCAAACAGACCACCTAAAGCCGCCAGCAAACCACTCAAAGTAAATCCGTAAACTACAAAAGCACCTGTTAATAAAATTGTCTGACCAGGAGCACTGAAGAAAATAACTAACAATGACAAGACTTCCACAATACCAAAAATTAGGGTGACCGGTGGGCGGCGAGCATCAAACATTTTATCAGAAATGAATCCATAAGCCACACATCCCACTATTCCAGCAAATGTATTTACACCTAGAATACTACCTGCTTCAATTAGAGAATAGCCCTTGGCTTCTTGCAAATATAAGACACCCCAGCTATTTATTGCATAACGAGTCATATACATAGCTGCACTTGCAAATCCTAGCACCCAAATTGCTGGTGTTTTTATTACTTTTTTCTGTGACTGTCCCGTGCTTAATGACTCTTCTTTCCCTTCGCCACTGGGATGATCATCTTTCCAGTCAGCTACTGTTGGCAAACCTAATGTTCGGGGGCGATCCTGCATACCCAGATATATAATGAATGCCAAAAATATTGCAAAAATTCCAGGCCCAATAAATCCGGCTCGCCAGCCCCAAAAGGAAACAATTGTCGAAGATACAATAAATGTTAAACCTTCTCCTATCGCGTGACCTGTACTCCAGATTCCATAATATCTACCTCGCTCACTATTACTAAACCAGTTTGACAATGTGACAGCACCAGTGGGAGCACCAAAGCCTTGAAACCAGCCATTCAACCCCCAAAGAACTATCCAAATCCATAGGACTGCCGACAGTCCCATAAATATATTAACTATCGCTGACATGAGAACGCCAAAGGCAAAAAACCGTTTCACATTAGCATGATCAGCTAGAAAGCCATTGGTGAATTTTCCCAGAGCATAGGCATAAAGAAGCGCAGACCCAATATGACCTAAATTAGTAGCTGTGAAAATTCCGCCATCGATAAGTGGTTTTTTTACAACATTAAGCGCCAGCCGCAGAGGATAGGCGAAACCATACCCAACTGTAATGGTCAGCATCACTGACAGACGGTATTTCTTAAATAATCGATCGATTTTACTTTTATCCTGAATGACAGGCTTATTATCACCGGTAGCAAAGAATTTAAAAATGTTTTTCAATTGATTCCCTCCTCAATTGTTTCTGATAAACTTAATTTGCTTTATGGTTTTAGTACTATTTTCATGGCCTGTTTAGGCACCTCCTGTTTTGTTTCCAGATCAAATCCCAGTTTTTTAAAGGCATCCGGGCCTTCCTTGAGTGGAATAGTTTCTGTGAAAAAATTATCCAACTCAAGTTTATTGGCGTCCAAGAGTTTGATAGAGGGTAGAATTGTGTTCTGACCGATATATGATCCCAGAATTTTGATCGCTCTACGGGTTATTTGATAAGGACTGATAGTTGCCTTAACACTATCATCCATTCCAAAAGCCAAAATCTTTCCGCCTGCTGTCACATAATCAAGTGCATTTTCCAGCTGAGTTCCAATAGCATCAATAACAATATCAAACTTCTTACCATTAGTCAATTTTACAACTTCCTCTTCCAAATTACATTTGTAAGGATTGAAAACCGGGACATCAAATTTTTTGGCAACTTCAATTCGGTAAGGATCGATCTCAGTAACAGCAACGCTGGCTGCCACATTTTTTGCCAGAGCTGTAAACAGATAGCCAATTGGCCCGCAACCCAAAACCAGCACAGAATCATAGGACTGCATTTGGACTATATTCATACCATTAAGAACAGTACCTAAAGTCTCAGTTTGAGTTCCAGTGACCTCATCAATTGTGTCTGGCAATTTATAACAGACATCCTGGGTAGCCAGAGCATATTCGGCAAAACCGCCATTCTTAAATATTCCCAGAGTGCTCAAATTCTGACACTGGCTGCTCATTCCCATTCGGCAGTATTCACAAAGACCGCAGCGGGAATTATTATCCAATCCAATCCAGTCTCCTTTTTTTACAGCAGTGACCTTTTCACCTACTTCTACTACTGTTCCACAAAATTCATGGCCCAGAACTGTATCTTTCTTGTAATCATGTTTGCCCTGCAAAATTTTGACATCGGTTCCGCAAATTCCGCAGGCAGCCACTTTGACTAAAACATGATTGGGTTCTGTGACTTGCGGAATTGGAATTCTTTCATGAACAATTTTCCCAAGGTCTTTGAAGACCAGTGCATCCATCTTTTCCATGCATCCTCCTCTGCACTGATGAAGTGCATTATTTTGTTATTTTTTTATTATAGGTTCCATATGCTGAACAGTTTTCTCAGCAGCACTTTCGACATCCGGTTTAGGCATTATTTCAGCTGAGAGGAACCCCTTATAATTCATAGACTCTAGCTTATTAACTATAGCCTTAAAATCGATATGACCAGCACCAGGATACCAGCGATTAGAGTCCGCAATATGGACATGAAACACTCGAGAACCTGCTTTTTGAAAACTTTGCAAAATATCGGGTTCTTCGATATTCATGTGAAAAGTATCCAGGAGCACCCCTACATTATCAAGACCAAGTTTATCAACTAGTTGAATGCCTTCTTCAGCTGTATTAATCATATTGGCTTCATAGCGATTACAGGGTTCTACCACCAAATCTACGTCTGGATTGATGGAAGCGCACTCTTCCAGAGCTTCAAGCACCCATTCTTCGGCCTGTTCATACTCAACATTATCCTGAACTTTCCCACGAATCAAACCAATAATAACAATGGCATCAAGTTCAGCAGCCAGCTCGACTTGTTCCTTAATGCGCTGGATAGCCTGCTTTCGAATTGATTCTTCAGGATCAGAGAAAGAGAGTCCCTCTTCGCCATAGGCTTGCCCTGTGCCCAAAGCGGACACAGGGAAGTCTTGTTTAATAGTAAGTTCCTTGATAAGATCAAGATCCAATAATTTGGGATCGCGTACAGCTAGTTCTACTCCGTCGTAACCCATAGATCGAATATTGTTGATATTCTCCTTCAATTTTCCCTGGTAAGCCAGAGCATTAAATTGAGTAGGTTGGGTTGAAATTACTATACTAAGTTTCATATTTATAATCCCATTTTTCGAATTGAATAGATCGGACGCCAGCCTTCAGTAAAAGGTTCTTTCAAGTAGGGTTCCATTTCTTCTTTTGTGCGCATTGTAGTTTTTTCTACAGGTGGCACTTCACCAGCTGGATGGGCTTCCAGAATTTCTTCCCAGACCAGAGTCAGATAGGATGAAATAGCAGCAATTGTACGGCGGGCTTTTTTAGCATCGCTTATATTAGGACGACCAACAACACCTTCTGGAATGGAATTAATTTCCATAGGAAAGTGGCCCTGACCTTCTGACCATTTGCTTGGACGGCCATAAGGATCAACGGATTTATCAAAATGACCATCCGGCAGATAGGATTCTACTTCAGTTTCTTCTGCTAAGCCCATCTCTACATATTCTGGTGCCAGAAGCAGCATAACTGATGTTTCAGCTTCATCAGCATGGACAAAAGTATCTTCCCAATCTCCACCCTGATCTTTTGTGCGAAAAAATTCACGAACTGCTCGATGCCAGTCAATTACACGAAAAATTCCGGGCAGATTCCAGGTTTTCTGCAATTCCTGAATAGCAGATTCCAAAAGCCAGAGATGACCATGATTATTAATCAGAATAATTTTGCGAAATCCATCGTTCCACAATCCTACCATAACATCGATGAGCATTTTTCTGACTACTTCGTCTTCCAGATGAATTGTTCCTGGCATTCCAACATGATGGTGAGGATGCCCACCATAATTAAGTGGATTCCAAACCAGATTTACAGGTTTGCCTTTTTTGACAGAATCGCGACGAACGCCTTCCAGAATTTGGGTGACCATAAAAGAATCCAGTGCCGTAATAGTATGACGGCCATGTAATTCTGTACAACCAATTGGTACAAATACAACATCATTTTTCCGGCGATTTTCAACAACTTTCTGCCGGATTGTTGTTTGAACATATGTACCTGGTTTAGTCAGTTCCGAAGGTGTTGGAATTTCATAATTATCCAAAATCTTATCTATCTCTTCGTCCGAGGCTTCCCATATTTTTTTCTTTAAACGACCTACTGATGTATCTTCGAAGCGCAGGTCGTTGCGATCAGTTTTAAGCCATTTAGTCATATTTACTCCTTTATTTTTCTTTTTTTTAATTAATTTATTCTTCGGGAAAAACTGTAATTTTCACTTCTTCCCTGTCAGTTTGCAGCATAACAAGATTTTCTTCGATTTCTTCCATTTTGATACGTTTAGTAATCAGGTCGGAAACGTCCATACCATCAGACATGGAGCTGATTACACGGGGAAAAGTGCCGTGGCCTGAATGACCTTGCGCACCAACAACACTAGCCCGTCGAACCTGAAAAACTTCACCATTCATGGGGATTTTATCATCAGCGCGAGCAACAATCACAACCGTTGAGTTCAAAGCCCGGCCTTCCCAGATTATTTTTTCAACATCAGGCCAGACTGTACTTGGTAAACCGGTAGCTTCCAGAATCAAATCTGCGCCTCTTCCATCAGTAATTTCCAAAACAGCCTCAGCAGGATTTACCTCATTAGGATCTATACCATGGGTTGCCCCCATATCCAAAGCCATCTCCCGGCGATTTTCTGAAGGTTCAGAAATAATTACATTATTGGCACCTGACCGTTTTAGAATTGCACAGGCAGCTATACCCACAGGCCCACTTCCCATGATGACTACATTATCGCCTGAGCGGATTCCTCCCCCTCTTTCGATAACAGCATTATAAGCCACGGAAGTTGGCTCAACAAGGCTGCCCAATTCATACATTTTCTTCTCTCCATAAATAGGACGGAGGGGCTCAATGCTCCACAAGTAGCGGGCATCAACTGTTATATATTTAGCATAAGCACCATCACAGGAAAATCCAATTTCATGCAAATTTTCACAATGATTGGGGAATCCATCTGCACAGGGGCGGCAATGAGCGCACCACATCATCTCTTCTGAACAAACGGCTTCACCAGTTTGATATGGCTTGTTAGTTCTTTTATTAATTGCTTTTGGTCCGGCTTCAACTACTTTTCCGGAAAATTCGTGTCCCAATGTGGCCGGGAAGGCTGTCAAACCGGGATAATAGATATAACCATCATCATCGGTTTGCAACATGTGCACATCACTTCCACAAATTCCACAGGCTTGAACTTCAATTAATACTTCGGTAGGTCCGGGTTTGGGAACATCTTTTTCAACAATTTCCACGTAGGGATTACGCCAGACTTTACTTCCCTGATAGGTTAACTTTCCTTCGATATCCTTGGAACCCGGTTGATACTCCGACCGTGGATCCCAGGTAGCGTTCAAAGTTAATGTTCTCATAATATGACTCCGTTAATGTTTTTATGTTTAATTGAATATACAATTATTTTTAATAAAATTTTTTAATATAAAATCTTTTCTCCTAGGACTAATAATATCTTTCCGCTTTTTTGAATTGTGTTTGTATAAACTATTGTTATTTTTCACTTAAAATAAGGCTTAAATGATTAAACCTAAAAAGAATAGACAAGAGCTTTTTTCAATTATCAAAGAGCAAGTAAAAATAATCCTATTTTTCTACCTATTCCTGGAGCGAAAGACTGAATGAGTATTTATGTTCTTCAATAGGATCAGGATTTTCCACAGAATAGGTTTTAACAGTGACCTTCCCATTTTGGGCAATGGTCATGACTCGAAACATGGGAGTGTGTTTTGTTTTATCCGGAATTTTCGTGCGTTCCAGAGCAGGAATATGGATATAGTGAACATGATCAATTTTCTTGGAGTGATCGACACGATCCATATCCATGTGAAGGTCTCCAGAGATAACCGCTGCAAGATTAGGTTGCGGGACGACTTTTTCTATAAACAGAGAATTGTGAACCCCTTTTTCACTATTTTCTGGATAGACACCTGCCTGAGCACTATGCACTACCAGAAACACCGGTTTAGGTGCCAGATTCTGGATTTGTTCAAGAATCCACGTTGCTCCACTATCATTGAAATCACGACCGTGATCGGGAGAAGCAAACACAAATGCCAGCTTATCATAGTCTAATACATATCGTGGGCTTTCAATTTCACTGTTCCACTTCTGCGCATAGTCAAGATATCTTTCAACCGTGCTTTCTCTCTCCTCATTCCCCATAATTGGATAGAAGGGGAGCGTAAGTTTTTGCAATATTTTAGTAGATTCTTCGTATTGAATAACTTTTCCTTTATGAGGAATATCTCCAACTCCCATCACAAAATCGATATTCTTTTCTTGAGCAAGCCTATTTACCTGTTCAACAGCAGCCGCCGTTCCAGGAAACTCAGCCAGAGGCTTTGGTTCAGCATCACCTAAAATCGCCACTCTTAAGAATGTAGAATTTTTTTCAGAACAACTTACTGTAAACAGAATAACAAAAAGCAGTAAGATACGAATTGTTTTTGATTTCATAAAATTTATTTTATCTATTGATTTGTTTAAAGACAATTTTTACTCCTTTTAGATATAATCTTATTCTTTAGCGAATTGGATGTGAAATAAACCAATTGTATCCCGATCCGCCCTTACTGCCAGCATCGTAAATTAGACCATAGACAGGCGAATTCGGTTGATTAATAAGGATCTGTCCCCGTACCCAGGCGCCACTAATATCTGAAACAATTCGAGTAGCAGCAGGTTCTTTTTTGGAATCTTCCATCACTGAAAGATAAATGTCGCGATTGTCTTGCGCAATGAATGCAACATACAATTGACTCCCAAATGCTACTACATCCGCTCCAGCCTGTTCTGAATCGGCAGCATTAGTGACAACAGGACGATCAGAGACTTGCGAAGCTTTTGACCAGTCCTTGTTTTTAGACTTTCGACGCTGATAAAGATATCCATTGGATTGGCGAAAAATGGCAACAGTTGTGTTGGTTTCAGGTAAATAAACAAGGGGTAAAATCGCCATACTTTCACTTGCCTCGGTTCCAAGATTATCAGCAAATATTTTCGAAGAAGTAAGAGAATTGTCGGTCAACAATTGGCGATGCCAGCCCTGCCCTTCAGTATCTTTGTAAACGATATCCAGGATTCCATCTGAACGACAAACTAGGGAAGGATTGGTCAGACCACGTGGATTTTTCTGATCAAGAGGAGTGGATGGCTCCCATGTGCCATCGGGATTACGTACGCTAAATTCCAACCTATTTTCCGCCCCATAAATCGCAACCAGACTACCATCAGGCCGAATTGTGATATCTGCTACCTGAGTTGGAGGTTCAATGGGTTCGGCAATAATTTTTGAATCTACAATCCAGCGGTCAGATTCACCAGCATGATCGCTAGTGGCAAAAGCATGGTAGAAAACAGCATCAGAAGTCTGATGAACAATATGGATTACACCATCTTTTGATAAAACTGAACCGACTCCTTCAAGGTCGCCTATTTTAGGTCGATGTTCGGAATCAACTTCAAACCATGACTTGCCACCATCGCTTGATTTTACCATCATGAATACATTGTCGGTTTCTGTGGGCTCCATAATAAAATAAAGTTCGCCTGAGCTGTTTTCATAGGGACCAATCCTGGCAGGTGTTTCCACAAAAGTACCTCCCAGATGACGATCAGGAACATTGACAGTAAACTCAGGCACAGGACCTGGCAAAGGACGTCCGTCCTGATCAACCATTCTCAAAGCAAAACGATCTCCATCTCCAACAAGTTTGGGACCGTCAGCCCAGCGCCGTACAACTACAGCCCATTCCCATTCTGCTGATACTTCTGTTTTTGAATCAGATGACCACCGGGGACTGGTAGGTGCAAGGCTAATACCTGCTCCCGGAGCAGCTGGTAAATTAGATACAGAAATAAGGTCTTCAGCGTCTTCACCAATAAAAAATGCATCACAACCTACAATACTCATAGGAGGTGAGGCTGCAGATGGGTAAGGAAATTCATGGGCTCCCATATAGACCCATGGCCTATCATTCCATCGATATTGAAGGCTATATTGCCTGCAATCAGATGTATTATTTTTGATCTCGACTTCGAAACGTACCCGAAAAGGGGAATCGACTGGCAGGGCCGGAGCCTCATTAACAGCAGCAGCCCATCCCATATCTTCATCAATCTCAACACTAAAGTCCGATCGTATTCGAAATGCTGTGACACGATCTGCAGAATGTTTTTCACTTGAGTCTGATTTCTTTTCCTTCATATCTTCATTCGGTTTATCAGGTTTTCTGCTTAGTCCTTTAGCAAGTAAGAAATTAGATTCATTTATTGAAGATATAGTTCTAGAACATTTTGATTTATTATTTAAAAATTGAGCCTGCAAGAGGATAATAGATAGAATAAGCAGGATAGAGACAATTTTTGTTAGTTTAGTAAGTTTCATTTTTTAGTCTCCTAATATTTACTAACATCAACAACCCTATTTTCATGCAAAGAATCAGTAGCTGCAACTGCAACTTTGAGACCATAGACACCATCATCAATACCTATCATTGGATCTGTACCATTTTGTAAATTGTCAATATAATCTTTGAGCTGTTCCACATAGGCTTCCCGAAAACGTTGCGGGAAATAGGGAACTACATCATGGGTTACCCCCTCTTTGGTCATAACTAGAACGGGTGTATCGCGTAAATAACCGGCTTTCAATGTCCCTTTCGTTCCTAGGACTTCTGCTCGGATATCATATCCATAAACTCCATTTCGGCTTATATCAATTTCTCCCAGAGTTCCACTTTTAAAAGTAAAGGCCATAACAACATTATCAGTATCACCGGTTTTTTCTACTTCCGGAAAGGCCAGAACTCCACCTATGGCATAAACAGTATGAATATCGCCCATATACCAGCGAGCAATATCATAATCATGAATTGCCATATCGAGAATTTGTCCGCCACTATTTTCCGGTAGTAAATAATCCAGTTCAGGTAAATATGGATCTCTTGATGAGCCTCGAAACACCACAGGCTTGCCAATCACTCCTGCTTCAATTTTTTGTTTCACAGCTGCAAATCCTTTGTCAAAACGGCGCATGTATCCTTGCTGATAAAATACTCCGGTCGCTTCAACTGCCTCTTTCATTTGGCGCGCATCTTCTAGAGTTAAGGTCATCGGTTTTTCGCAGAAGATAGGCTTCTTAGCCTGAGCTGCATCTAGAACGATTTCCTTATGATTAGAAGTTGTTGCTGTAATAATTACAGCCTCGACATCGCTATCAGTATTCAAATCGTGATGATTATCATACCATTTCGGGATATCATGTTTTTTGGCAACTTTTTGCGCTTTTTCAGGAATTAAATCCGCTACTGCAACAAGATTTGCCGTGGGAACTCTCTGAGACAAAAATTTTGCATACATACTACCCAATCGTCCTGTTCCAATCAGGCCTACATTAATCTGGCTTTTCATTCCCCTCCTCCTCCAAATTTTTAATCTTAATCGTGAATCTTTTCTCTCTGCAAAGTATAAACAGAATCTCTTTCAATCAGGTGTGATTTTAGAACTTTCTGTTCTGTGGATTCTCTACCCATTTTTATTTTAGACATGAGAATTTTAAGACTTTCTTGCCCCATCTCATAAATAGGTTGATGCATAGTTGTCAAGGGCATAAGATTAGAATAGTTAGGATTGAGATCATCATAACCAACAACAGAAATGTCTTCCGGAATTGAGATGCCCATATTTTTTGCTGCAGAATAGATCAAATAGGCAATTCGATCATGCCCGGCAAAAATAGCCGATATTTTATCTATTTTTTCCAACAAAATGTTGACAAATTTTATATAATGCTCTTCTGTAAAGGGGCCATTATGCAGTTGCATGATTTCAGGTTCAGGATCCAGACCAGCATCTTTTAAAGCCTGCTTATATCCCTCCAGTCGGTCGCGCTCTGTGCTGAAAAGAGTACTCAAAGTGATGCCAATCTTCCTGTGCCCTTTATCAATAAGGTACTTTGTTAATTGGTAGCCACCTTCAAAATTATTCGTGGTAACATAATCAAGTTCTGTGTCCTGTATCGTCCGGTCAGCCAGAATTACAGGAATATCTCTTTGGGTAAATTGTTCTACTATCTGCCTGTTTTTATCATCAGATGCGGCAGTAGGAACAAAGATGACTCCACATACAGAATTGCTGATTAAACGATCAGCATGAAAATTGGCTTTGAAATAGAGATCATCGGTATTGCACAAAATTGTGCTCAATTTGTTATTTGCAGCTTCATCTTCAATGCCTCGCACCAGTTCAGGAGTATAGCCAGTTCGAATATCGGGTACAATGATACCAACAATATCCCGGGAATCTTCGGGTTCTGTCCGATGTTCAACAAAAGTACCCAGCCGCCTTTTCCTTCTTAGATAGCCCATATTGACCAGGTTTGAGATTGCTTTACGAATAGTAGCGCGGGCTAAACCTGTAATCTCAACCAGCTCTTCTTCAGTTGGTATTTTATCATCAGGTTTAAAAACGCCTTGTTCTATTTGTTCCTGTAACCAGGTTTGTAATTGGAAATATAAGGGGATAGGACTATTGCGATCGACAATCATAGTGATAATAAACTCCACTTGTTTAATTGTACATACAAATATACTAAACTAATTTTTCTTATGCAAATTTTATTTTACATAATTTGTTCTAACAGCAGTTTTAAATAAAATTTCACTAATTCTCATTAACATCAAAAATCTTCCCGGGATTCAAAATTTTATTGGGATCAAAGGCGAGTTTTACTCGCTTCATTAACTCCAATGTAGCCGGATTCATAATATTCTTCATATATTTCTTTCTTTTATTACCAATCCCATGTTCTCCACTAATTGTGCCCCCCATTTTGACAGTTTCTTGAAAAATTCTGTTTCTGGTTTTTTCCAGTTGTGCGTCCCAATTTTCTTTGCTCATTTCAGGGCGTTTGACAATTGTTGAGTGGATGTTGCCATCACCGGCATGGCCAAAGCAATAAATATCCACATTATGCTGCCGAGCAATTTCTCTGCTTTTAATTAGGAAATCAGGAATATTAGCAATGGGAACAACAATGTCCTCAGAACTTTTATACTCGGAATAGGTCTGAATGGCTTCAGGTATATTCCGACGGATGCGCCAGACCCGCTCTCTAGTGGTAGCACTATCTGCCACATAGACTTCAAGAGCGCCATTATCCAGACATTTGTCACCTATATCATGGTAGGCTTTTTCAATAACTTCTTCATCGCTTCCGTCTAATTCAATCAAAAGCATGGCCTTGGCACCTTTAAGCGGGAGATGCTCATTTAGATATTTATAGACCAGCAAGACAGATTCTTTATCCATGAATTCTATTGCAGTTGGCAGAGTTTTACTATTCGTTAAAATTGGTGGGACCTGTTTAATAGCTGTTTCAATATCTTCATATAAAACCAGCAAGTTTACTGTATGCTGAGGTAGAGGTAGCAATTTAATAAATATTTTGGTAAAAATGCCCAGGGTTCCTTCTGAACCAACCAGCAGTTTGATCAGATCATAGCCGACTACATCTTTGACCCGTTTACCACCTAGATGGACGATTTCGCCTTCCGGAGTAACCATCTCAATACCCAAAATATAACGACCAGTCACACCATATTTGACAGCCCGGCCTCCGCCAGCATTTTCAGCTACATTACCACCGATAAAGCAACTTTCTACACTCATAGGATAGCCAGCATAGAAGAGACCTTTTTCAGCTATCAATTCATTGATTTCATTGGTGATAACTCCGGGTTCTACAACTGCAATCAGGTTATCTTCATCAATCTCCAGGATTTTATCCATTCTCTCCAGAGAAAGAACAATACCGCCTTCCACAGGAACAGCACCACCAGAAAGACCACTTCCTGCGCCACGAGGTGTAACAGGTACATTTTCACGATTTGCTAGTTTCATTATTTTTGAAATCTCTTCAGCATTTTTCGGTTTAACAACAACATCAGGCATGTGAGCATATTGTTCATCATTGACTTCATCATGGGAATAGGTCTCCAATTTTCCCAGATCATCGTAAATCAGATTGCGTTCTCCAACAATCGTTTCTAGTTCTTCAACCATTTTTTTTGTCAGTTTTTTATAATTTGACATATATTTTCCCTATTATAATTTATGGTTTTAGTTCTTTTTGTGATCCTGTAATTTTTCTATTAACAAAGGCAAAACCTGAAACATATCAGCCTGAATACTAAAATCAGCAACTGTAAAAATCTGGGCTTCGGGATCATTGTCAATGGCCACAATATTTTCAGCAGTCTTTATACCGGCCAGATGTTGAACAGCACCAGAAATTCCGGCTGAAACATATAATTTTGGACTGACTGTCTTGCCACTCAAACCAACCTGGTGAGGATAGGAAATCCAGCCCAAATCAACAGCCTCTCGAGAAGCACCAACGGCTCCATCCAGAAGTTCGGCCAACTTCTCTATAAGTTCAAAATTCTCCTCTTTTTTACATCCTTTACCACCAGCAACTACTATATTGGCATCCTGAATATTGCCACCTTCTTCTTCAATCGGTTTGAAATCAGTCTGCTTGATGCGGCTTGCAAACAATTCCTCAGAAACTGTTTCATGGACAATTTCACCGCTACGTTCAGAATCTCTTTCTAAAGGTTGATTGGAATGGGGACGTACAGTCGCCATTTGGGGACGATGATTGGGAGTTTTGATCGTGGCCAGAATATTTCCACCAATAGCAGGCCGAGTCTGAATCAAGTTGCCCGTTTCCTCATCAATATCAAGACCAGTACAATCAGCAGTCAAACCAGCATGACAATTAATAGCAACTGCTGGAGCAACTGTTCTTCCGGTTGTGGTAGCACTGGCAATCATAATTTCAGGTTTGTATTTGTTAACAAGTTCCGTAACTACATTTATATGAGGATCGACCACAAAATCCTGCAATTTTTTATGATTAACTGCAATAACTTTGTCAGCACCATATTCAATCAAAGTTTGTAATTGTTGGTCATCTATTTCATAACCCAGCATTAAAGCCACCAATTTGACATTGCGCTTCTCAGCAAGGTCTTTTCCACGCTTTAAAAGTTCATAGGAAACATCTCTGATCTTTCCATTTTCCTGTTCCCCTAATATCCAGACATCTTTATAAGCCATATCTCTATCTCCTTAAATAATCTCTAACTTTTCAAAATATTGGATCAACTTATCAACTGACTCTTCTACCTCCTGATCGGTTTGAGGAGTCAATTTCTCTCCTTCCCGGCTGACTTTGGGTTTAGATATTTTTACTACCCGGGTTGGGGAGCCCTTTAAACCCAGATTGTCGGGTTCAGCATCTACGTCATCAGGGCCCCAAATAGGAATTTCCATATCACGGGCTTTTTTCTTACCACTCAAAGTGGGCAGCCGCGGAAAGTTGATCTCTTTGACTACTGTAAAAAGAGCCGGACGCTGAATTTCCAGAAATTGGTAGCCATTTTCTACATTGCGTTCGGCTATCATAGATTTTGGTGTGACTTTGTCAATTCCACTTACATAGGTAAGAAAGGGAATTTTGAGCCAGGAGGCGATTCCAGGACCAACCTGACCAGTATCACCATCAGTAGCCCGTTCACCACATAGAATAACATCAAAGTCTCCAATTTTTTTGATAGCCTGAGCCAAAACATAGGATGTTGACCAGGTATCGGCTCCAGCAAAATTTTTGTCAGAAAGCAAAATTCCGGAGTCACAACCCATGGCAATGGCTTCCCGTAGTGCTTTTTCAGCGCTAGGTGGGCCCATGGTTATGGTTACGATTTCACCGCCCTGTTCATCTTTTAGCCGAATGGCTTCTTCTATCGCGTACAGATCAAGGGGATTGATGATCTGTTCTACTCCCGATCTGACCATCGTGCCTGTTTCTGGATCCATCTTGACATTGCTGGTCTCGGGAACCTGTTTGATTGGTACGATTATTTTCATAGCTTCTCTCTATTTATTAATTCTATTTTTACCGGTATTTCATCTGGAATTGATTTATTTTTTAATTTTTCAACCACTTTTTCTACAGCAATATATCCCATCATATAAGGATGCTGGGCAATTGTGGCATCCATTACTCCCTCCTGGATCGCTTCTCTGCTATCCTCGACTGCATCAAAGCCGACCACAATAATTTCGCCTGTTTTGCCAGCCGCTTTTATAGCTTCTACTGCACCGAGGGCCATCATATCATTGCAGGCAAACAAAGCCTCAACATCAGGATCGGATTGCAAAATGTTCTGAAAAACAATGAAGCCCTGGCTACGTTCCCAATTCGCAGTTTGAGAAGTAACTATCTCAATACCAGGCTCGTTGCCCACAGTTTCCGTAAAGCCGCGTAAACGGGCATCTCCTGTTTCATGGCCTGGAATTCCTTCCAGTACAGCTACTTTGCCTTTACCCTCTAATTTATCGATAATGTATTCTGCAGCCAGGCGACCACCATCTTCATTATCAGAGCCAATAAAAGTTGTAATATGTCCGCCGGCTTCCTGCATAGTTTCCGAATCAACTCGAGTATCAACAACAAAAACAGGAATACCAGCTCGATTGGCCTTAACAATACCCGGTACAATTTCCCGGGATCCACTCGGAGAAATACAGATTGCGGAAACTTTTCTCTGAATCATATTTTCAACAATTTGGAGTTGGCGCTCAACATCAACTTCCCTTTCTGCTGCCTGAATAATTAAATTGACATCCAGGCTATCAGCTGCTTTTTTTGCTCCTTGTTGCATATCTATAAAAAATGGATTGTTCAAGGTTTTCATTATAAAAGCTATTGTTGGTTTATCCGTATTACGCTGCTGATTCCTCTGGCAATTAACAGCCAAAATTAACAATAAAATTAGAAAAATTGGAGTAAACATTTTTTTCATTTTTGCCCCCTTACTTCCTTTTCTTGAGTAACATATCAATTAAAACGGCTATAATTATGACAGCTCCAATAATTGTTTGCTGAATAAACGACGAAACCCCAAGAATATTAAGACCATTTTGCAGAACTCCCATAATCAGGGCCCCGATCAACGTACCAACTAGCATACCTTCACCGCCCATTAGACTTGTCCCACCAATAACAGCAGCAGCAATGGCATCAAGTTCGTACATTATTCCGGCGATGGGCTGAGCCGAATTCAAACGGGCGGTCAGCAAAATCGCAGCCACTCCACTCAGCATTCCACACAGTCCATAGATAAAAACTTTGTATAATTTAACATGAATTCCAGAAAGTACAGCTGCCTCTTCATTTCCCCCGATCGCATAAGTATAACGCCCCAATTTGGTTCTATTTAAAACAAAGTGCATAAAAATATAAAGAACAATCATCACAAAAACAGGCATAGGGAATATTAGGACCTGGCCTTCAGCAAAAAATCGGAAACTTTTTGAAAAACCCGAGATAGGACGACCATTAGTAAAAAGAAGAGCGCTTCCCCTGGCAATACTCATCATTCCTAATGTGCTGATAAAAGGCGGCAAATTGCCCCAGCCGATCAAAAAACCATTTACAGCACCACACAAAAAACCCATGCCAATACCAATTATAATGGCCACAGGAATTGGCAATCCAGCCTGAAGTGAACCAGCGGTTGTTACCCCGGCCAGGGCAACAATAGAACCTACAGAAAGATCAATTCCTCCGGATATAATAACGAAAGTCATTCCAATGGCAATGATTGCATTGATGGAAGTTTGGAGAGCAATATTCAAAAAATTTGAAAAAGTCATGAAATAGGGCGATAGAATCCAGAAAATTGTGATCAGACCCAAAAGTCCCAGCAGTGTGCCGAATTGCCGCTTATAATCTTTTATAATTCCGTCCATTTATTCCACTCCCAATTCACACTTTAAAAGAATTTCCTGGTTAACTTTTTTGCTTTCGAATAAACCATTAATCCGACCTTCTCTCATGACCATAATTTTATCGCACATACCTAAGACTTCAGGTAGCTCCGAAGATATCAGAATAATAGTAGCGCCCTGATCAGCAAGTGAATTTATCAAATTGTAAATTTCTACCTTGGCAGCCACATCAATTCCCCGAGTTGGTTCATCTAAAATAAAAATATCTGTCTGGCAGGCTAACCATTTTCCAATTACCACTTTTTGCTGATTGCCGCCGCTCAAATTGCGTACCTCCTGGTCTGTGCCTGTAGCTTTTATGCGAAGATCTTTGATAGCCTTTTCTGCCTGTTTGTGTTCGGCCTGAAAATTTATCATGCCCTTTGAACTAACCTGTTCTAGATTAGTCAAACTTATATTTTTGGCCAGAGATAATTTTAATACCAGGCCCTGCAATTGACGATCTTCAGGTACATA
>DATGCI010000074.1:0-8337 GCA_035312185.1 bacterium | reverse complement strand
TTGAATATTACTATCTATAATATTAATGGTCAGAAAATCAAAACTCTATTTGCAGGTAATCAAAAAGCAGGAATTAATAAGATTGTCTGGCAAGGTTTCAATTCAAAAAATGAAAAAGTTGATTCCGGAATCTATTTTTGTGTATTGGAAACAGGAGATAGGAAAATAGTCCGGAAATTGACTTTGATCAAATGAAGTTGGAGTATATAAAAATTTTATAATGTTAATTGTTGGTAAAATATTATGAATCGAAGAGAATTCATAAAAAAAAGTGGTCAGGTATTTGGCGCTGTAGCTACTTCTGCAGGTTTTCTAAATTCCTGCTTTTCCAATCAGGAGCAACCCAATATAATTTTAATTAACATTGATGATCTGGGGTGGGCCGATGTTGGAATTCATGGGCCAAATGATTATTATGAAACACCCAATATTGATCAATTAGCAAGGGAGGGAATGGTATTTTCTCAGGCCTATGCCTCGGCAGCCAATTGTGCACCCAGCCGGGCCTGCTTGATGACCGGTCTTAATACCCCTCGTCACGGTATATATACAGTTGGAACTTCTGCCCGGGGAAAAGCCAAAGATCGTAAGCTAATTCCAACCAAAAATATTGTGACCCTTGATAAAAAATTCTCAACCCTTCCCGAAGTGCTCCAAACAGAAGGTTACAAGTGTTGCCATGCCGGAAAATGGCATTTGAGTGATGATCCCTGTGAATATGGTTTTGATGCCAATATTGCAGGCTGTCATTGGGGTAATCCTTCACCAGGAGGTGGCTACTTTCCGGAATGGAATTTTCCCAATTTCCCGGAAGGAAAAAATGGCGAGTACCTGACCGATAAAATCACGGATTATGTTCTCAAATTTGTAGAAGATAATCAAGATTCACCCTTTTTTATAAATTATGCGCCCTATATTGTTCATAGTCCTTTGCAGGGTAAAGAGGAACTGATTGACAAATACTCCCAAAAGGAAAATACAAAAGGGCACAATGATCCACGCTACGCAGCAATGGTGGAAACAATGGATAGAAATGTGGGACGACTCTTGAAACACTTAAATAACCTGGGGCTGGAAAAAAATACATTCCTTATTTTCACTTCAGATAATGGGGGAGTTTATCGCTGGACAAAACAGTGGCCTTTGCGGGCTGGTAAAGGCTCCTATTATGAAGGCGGAATTAGAGAACCTTTGATTATCCGCTGGCCAGAAAAAGTTGAAGCTGGAAGTAAAATTGATGTTCCTGTTACTAATCTTGATTTTTATCCAACTATCCTTGAAGTGTGTGGAATTAAAAAACCTGCCAACAAAAGGCTGGATGGGAAGAGCCTGATGCCAATTTTAACCCAATCGGGTAGTTTACCAAAAAGGCCCCTTTTCTGGCATTTTCCCATTTACCTGCAAGGTGGTAATCAGGAAACCCGAGATGTAAAATTCCGTACTCGACCGGGCTCTGTTATTCGTTATGGCGACTGGAAATTGCATGAATATTTTGAAGATGGTGATCTGGAGTTATATAATTTGAAAGAGGATATTGGAGAACAAAATAATCTAGTAGATAAATATCCGGAAAAAGCAAAACAACTCCACAATAGGCTGAAAAAATGGCGGCAGAAAGTTAATGCACCGGTGCCCAAAAAATTAAACCCCAAATATGAAACTTAAATATATCTCTTTGCTTAGATACTGGAGATAAACCAGAGGTTTTGAATACTAATATGATAAGAAAAAATAAAATAAAAAACTATCCCCAGATAATCCTGTTGCTTGTGCTTTTTTCATTTATATTTGCCAATGCTCTGGAATATTCAAAAGCAGGTTTTTTAGAAGTGCCCAATTCTGGTCGAAAAGTGTTCAATTTTAATGCAGGGTGGAGGTTTATAAAAACCGATGTAAAGGAAGCCCATAGATTTAATTTCGATGATACAGACTGGAATATTGTGAATTGCCCTCATGGATTGGAACTATTGCCATCGGAAGCCAGTGGTGGGAAAAATTATCAAGGGCCAGCCTGGTATAGAAAACATTTTACGCCTCCAAAAGAATTAAAGAAAAAACAGGTCAAACTCCATTTCGAAGCAGTAATGGGTAAGTGTAAAGTATGGCTTAATGGTGAATTGGTAGCTGAAAATTTTGGTGGTTATTTGCCCTTTTCTGCTGATCTTACAGGCAAACTTAATTTTGGGCAGGAAAATGTAATTGCTGTTCGAGCTGATAATAGTGATGATCCTAATTATCCACCGGGAAAACCTCAGGCTAATCTGGATTTTACCTATTTTGGAGGAATCTATCGAGATGTATGGCTGGTGGCTACTGAATCTATATTTGTAACTAATCCCAACGATGAAAATATTGTTGCCGGTGGTGGATTATTTGTTCATTATGAAAACTTATCTCAAAAAAAAGCAGATGTAATTGTTAAAAGTCATATTCGAAATGTTTCCCAGGATAGGGAAAGAATAAGTGTCCAATTTAAACTAAAAAATAAAGATGAAATTGTTGCTCAAAAGACCGTGGACAGTATCATCAAAAAAGATGCTAGCAGGAGCATATCCCAAAAATTGAAGGTGAAAAATCCGGAATTATGGTCTCCGCGCTCGCCAACACTTTACCGTCTTGAAGTTTTAGTTAAAGCCGATGATAAAATCTATGATGGGGTCGCTCAGCGGATCGGGATAAGAAAGATAGAAATGCGGGGAAAGGATGGGTTTTGGTTAAATAATAAACCCTATCAGGGCAAATTGATGGGAGTCAATCGCCACCAGGATTTTGCTTATGTCGGTAATGCTTTACCAAATAATGGTCAAATGCGAGACGCGAAAATACTGAAAAAAGCTGGATGCGATATTATTCGTTCTGCTCATTACCCGTTAGACCCGGCTTTTATGGATGCTTGTGATGCTCTCGGTATGTTTTGTATAGTCGCAACTCCTGGCTGGCAGTTCTGGAATGATGATCCAATTTTTGAAAAGCGGGTTTACTCTGATATTAGAAATATGGTGCGGCGCGACCGAAATCATCCCAGTGTGATCATGTGGGAGCCGGTATTAAATGAAACCTGGTATCCTGAGCATTTTGCCGGTCGAGTTAACAAAATCGTCCATAATGAATATCCCTATCAGGGAGCCTATACAGTCAGTGACTCCCATGCCAAAGGGCAGGAGGTTTTTGATGTTATCTATTCCCATCCTTTTAAAAGTGATTTCTACCAGAGTTATTATAAGAATACAAAGAAGAACAGGAAAAAATTACAAATAGATTATGCAAAAGAAGATCGTTGCATATTTACTCGCGAATGGGGAGATTGTGTGGATGATTGGAGTTCCCATAATTCGCCAAGCAGAGTTGCTCGAGATTGGGGAGAACATGCTCAATTGGTACAAATGCAACACTATGCTAATCCTGATTATGTTTATACCTCCTGGGAGTCATTGTATCAGACACCCAAACAACATATCGGAGGTGCTTTATGGCATTCCTTTGATCACCAGCGAGGCTATCATCCCGATCCTTTTTACGGAGGCTTGACCGATGTTTTTCGGCAGCCTAAATATTCTTATTATTTATTTACCAGTCAAAAAAGTCCGGAATCAGAGCCCATGATTTATATTGCTCATGAAATGACACCTTTTTCAGAATCCGATGTGAAGGTGCTAACTAATTGCGATAAAATGCGACTGATTGTTTATGAAAAAGACACTCTAGTGGCCTACCCCGGACAGAAAAAAATGGAAATGCCCCATCCAATTGTAACCTTTGAAGATGTGTATGATTTTATGGATGTGAAAGCCCTGCATAGGGAGAGAAAAGCAGACCAGGCTAGTTTGATTGCTGAGGGAATAATTGATGGACACGTAGTGGCCCGGCATAAAAGAATACCTGCTAAACGGCCCTCAAAAATAAATTTAACTGCGAAAAATTATGATATTCCTCTAGTTGCTAATGGTTCAGATTTTGTAGTAGTGACAGCTTCTATTACTGATCAGGACGGCAATATAAAACGTCTAAATAATTCAACAATTCGCTTTGAAATCGAGGGAGATGGGGACTTGATTGGCAGTAAAACCAATCGAGGGAACCCGAGAAAAATAGCCTGGGGTAATGCTCCTATTCTTGTAAGGTCAACTACTAAAGCAGGAAAAATTAGGATCAAAGCTCGCCTTGTAAATGAGGGTATCAATACACCTAATGCCGATGAATTAACAGTAAAAAGCAGACCATATTCAACAAATATGATTTATAGTGAAACTGGTCAAAATTATAATCAAGAAAGGGAAATATTAGAAAAAGATAAGTCAGAATCGCAACTAAAACAAAAAGTAAAAGAATTAGAAAGAGAATTAAACAAATTACGGATGAAAGAGGTTGAGCGACAACAGCGGGAGTTTGAAGGGGAATGAGGAATCATTTAGCATTATGATATTTTTAATGCATATAAAAATATGATTGGGTATGATAACCCTAAATTGAGTTTTTTTAATCTGTCAAATTAAATATAATTGAGGATATTGATCATGAAAAAAATGGTTATCTTTCTGTTAATGATAGGAATCAACTTTGTTAATGCTCAAGATCCGGATGGCTGGGCGAGTTCATTGCATCTGGGATTTCGGGATCAATCGGACCAACGAGCCGACCTCTTGATGACCGATGTTATGGTTGATTCTAGTTCTCCAAATACCTATTATGCTTTTATTAATTTTACAGGAGGCTATAGTGGTTTCCAGCAACATGATGGCTATCGCACGATCCATTTCTCTTTATGGGATTTTGTGGATGGCGATGCTCAGAATGTTCCTTATGAAAAGGGGTCTAAGATTGTTTGGTGTGGCTATCATGTCAATGGAAGTGGCTTTGGTAATGAAGGAACAGGAGTAAAGACTTCAGCTGTTTATGACTGGAAATTGAATCAGCCTTATCGGGTGGCTATAAAATTTCGCCATGGAAAATATGATACTCTTGATGGTGCTTATCGTGATTACTGGGTCTATGATTTTGAAAAACAGGATTGGATGCATATGGCAACTCTCTGGCGTGCTGATAATAGCGGAGAAAAAGAGTATGCTGGAGAGGTTTATACTTTTGTAGAAGATTGGGCCGCTACCGGAGAATGGTTCCGTTCCTGTTATGTTTACAATGCTCGAAAAAAATATTATGCTAGCACTCAATGGAAAGTATATGATAAAGCTCATTATTCCATCAATGATGATGAAACTGAATCACCAGGCCCCCATGATCCCAATACTCAGGCGGAAATCAGAGACGAAAATAAAATCTGGCTGGCTACTGGAGGCGATTTTACCCCAGAGAATAGAAATCCGAGCGGAACTACTTTCAATTTTACTCCCAATTCTAATATTGATGAACCTCAGCGTCCCGGTCTAACCAATATTCAAGTGGAAAATGTTAATGATTCCACAATGAAAGTGAAATGGGAATACGAAAAAAAGAAATGGGCTGCTCAGGAATCCTTTGAAATCAGAATCTATTCCGATGAATCGATGAACAATTCTATCTATAAAACTGGGACCATGTATCCTCATGATTATGATCCTTCGCCTTTACGACCGAAAGATGATAGATTTTATCAGCTCAGCCACCGTGAATATGAAATTAGTGGTATTGATCTTGAAGAAGGACAAAAGTACTATCTTCGACTAATTACTAAAACAATTTTTGGCTACAATAGCTGGAATACTGAGCCTATTGTTATTCAGAATTATACTTCAATAGATAATAATGAAACCCGGGAGGCAGAAAAATTTGAAATTAATTCTGTTTATCCTAACCCCTTTAATCTGAGTACGACTATCCAATATGAACTTCCAAAGAATTCGCAGTTAAATGTGAGCATTTACAATTTATTGGGAGAGAAAATAAGAACATTATACAAAGGCGCCCAAAAATCAGGGGTAAAGACTTTGAGCTGGGATGGAAGGAATAGTCAGGGACAGATTGTTCAGTCAGGAGTGTATTTATTAGTTTTGGAAAATAACGATAAAACCAGGGTTAAAAAAATTACCCTGATTAAATGATAGACCTATTTATTAATTTGATCCAGCTTTTTGAAAAGTTATCAAAACGAAGGGTTATCTATAAATATTAAAGCAGAAGGATGCATAATGAGAAAGAATCTATTTATCATATTAACTGGTATAATTATTTTTTCCACTCTTCTAGCCAATACTCAGCCTAAGGATGCAGCTCCGGCTACATATTGGGATTTCAGAGATGATAGCAATACAAATGGTGATCTGTTAATGTCCGATATTGTTATCGATTCCTGTGGTATATTTACCTATTACGCTTTTATTCAATATACAGGGGGATATTGTGGATTTCAGAGAAAAGATACTGCGAGTTATCCCAATGGCGGCGGATATGTAATTAGTTCGCTCTGGGATCATGCTAATGAAGACGAAGGCCCTATAAGCGAAGAGGAGAACGCCCGACTTGTCTGGACTGGCTATCATGTAGAAGGTAATGATTTTGGGGGAGAAGGTACCGGGGCACATACTCACCGAACAGATTATCACTGGGAATTCAATCAGCCTTACAGAGTTGCTCTAAAAACAAGGCCGGGAACTTATGAAAATCCTGATCTAGATGGAACTTTCAGGGACTTTTGGATCTACAATTTTGAAACTAAGGATTGGTTCCATATGTCAACTGTTTGGCGGCCTGATCATCCTTCAAATGGTCAGGAATATGCCGGTGATGTGGCTCTTTTTATTGAAGATTTTGGCGGTGATGTTAAAGAGTATGGTTCCTGCTACATGTTTAATGCCCGCAAAAAGAAATATGCCAGTATGGACTGGATAATTTACGACCACGGTTATTTTAATGTCAATGATGCTAATGATTGGTCAGCTGATGAATGGCCTGGAACTGACAATCCACCGGATTCCCATTCCCCCTATATTAACTGTAAAGTTTATGGAGATAGCATCTGGGCCTGTACAGGAGGTAAAAATAGTGGCAGTCCTGCTTTCCCTGATCGGAGAAAATGTCCTAGTACAGTTAGTTTTACGCCAAATGAAAATATTGACGAGCCGCAAAGTCCTGGCCTGACAAATGTTCAAGTGGAAAATGTTAATGATACCACAATGAGAGTTAAATGGGAATATGAAAATCAGAAATGGGCGGCTCAGGAATCCTTTGAGGTCAGAATCTATTCTGATGAATCAATGAATAATTCAGTTTATAAAACTGGTACAATGTACCCTCATGATTATGACAAATTTCCTCTCCAACCTAAAGATGATAGATTTTATAAACTAAGTCATCGTGAATATGAACTTAGCGATATTGAATTGGAAGAAGGGAAAAAATATTATTTACGCTTGATCACCAAAACAATTTTCGGTTATAATAGCTGGAATTCAGATCCTGTTATCATTCAAAATTATACTGATATAGAAAAAGACCAGTCCAACTTGCCAGATGATATCGAACTTAAACCCAACTATCCCAATCCCTTTAATCCAGAAACACAAATTAGTTATTATTTACCTCGTAAAATGAATGTGAGCTTGAGTGTTTTTGATCTAAAAGGAAGAATAATCAAGAATCTCATCCATAAGGAAACTAAATCGTCGGGACAACATAAAGTGACTTTTAATGCTGAAGATTTGAGTAATGGAATATATTTTTACCAGCTGGCTACCGGTCAAAAAAAACTTGTTAAAAAAATGATGTTAATCAAATAATTAAAACTAGGGAATAAACAATGATAAAAGGGTTATTAAAAATTTTGGTGCCTGTTTTTATAGGTGTAACAGTAATCCTGGGTATGCAAGATATACCTCAGGATAGTATGAAGGTAATTTATGTAGATAGTGAAGAAACCACTGGTGAGGATGGTAGAGCGGTAAATGTATTAGATGGCGACCCTTCTACAATCTGGCATACTGAATGGTATAATTCTTCGCCTGGATATCCTCATGAAATTGTACTGGGTTTGGATAAAAAATATGATATTGAAAATTTCTCTTATTTACCCCGCCAGAATTCTGGCAACGGTCGTATAAAAGAATTCGAAATTTACATTACCAGCGATACAAGTAATTGGGGAACACCAGTTGCAAGCGGAACCTGGGAAAATAAGATTCTAAAAGAAATCGTGGAATTTTCACAACCAATTAATGGTAAGTATGTAAAATTAAAGGCTCTATCAGAAGTGAATGATAACAATTGGGCTTCTGCTGCTGAACTTAACTTAAATGATTCTGATGATGTTGATATTAATACAGACCTTGATGGTTGGGCTAGTTCTCTTCATCTGGGTTTTCAGGATCCATCAGGTGAAGATGCTGAACTACTGATGGTCGATATTAA
>DATGCI010000073.1:0-2842 GCA_035312185.1 bacterium | reverse complement strand
CAGGAAACCGGAAACGGGAAAAGATCAAAAAAATTTCCGCGAATTCCGCGAATTTTATTCGATTAAGGGAAAATTCATTTTTTAGGGTGAATATTATGGGATTATTTTTGAGATTAGCCCCATACTTCAGTATGGGGTCTTTTGTAGCACACCAACTCTCTCTAACCCTCAATACTTCTGAAAGGGTTAAACAATGGCCGAGTTGTGAACTTACCATCAGCCTGAAAAGCACATAATAACTAAAGCTTAAAGTCTATTTTTTTTAATAATCGGTAAAAAATATTCGGAATTTTCAAAGATTATATTAAATTTGGAAACATAGTAGTTAGGAAGCTAGTTACTAATTTGATTAATCTTGGATGTTGCTAATATACTTCGATAAAGTTCAATAGGATACACGGATAACTAAAAATTTTGGAAAAAGGTAAGACATGCACAAAAAATTATTAACAATTGGTTTAATCCTAACTTCAATTCTTTTTGCTGATCTGGGCAATCTAAATAGTTATGTATTTATCGGCGATACGCTAACAATATTCAATGATAGGTCTGATATTATTAAGATTGTTCCTGTTCAGGATAATGTACTCAATATTCGAATTTTGCCTAATGGAAATCAGGATTCTATGACTCTGGTTTTACGGGATTATCAGAAAACGGGGCAAGCTCAGCTCAATGATAATGGCGATGAACTCATTTTCTCCACTAACAAAATGGTTCTGGAGATCAAAAAATCACCGCTGAAAATGAATCTTTCTACTGATAAAGGACTCGTCTTTGATAATAGCAGTGTTTCTGGATTCAGTGATAACAATTTTACACTCGGAATTGGCAATAATGATTATTACGGTCTCCATAATCGCAATCAAGGCGATCTAAATAATCCTCCTGATGGAGAAATTCACGCAGGCGACCAGGGTGAGGCCGGTGCTCCTTTTGTGTGGACTCCCCAGGGCTGGGGTATGCTGGTCGATACCTATGGCGGGCAAATCAATTTGAATTCCAGCACCCTTAATTATGATCATGATCAAACAACGGGACAGGATTTGAATGTTTATTTTATCAGTGGGCAGCCATTTGAAATTTTTCAGGGAATGACCTATATCAGTGGTCGTTCGCCGCTGTTTCCAAAATTCACCTACGGATTTTTAAATACAGAATGGGGCATTGATCAACAGGAATTATTAAATGATATCAGGCGTTATCGTAAAGAGGAAATCCCTATAGATGCCTATATTCTAGATTACGATTGGATGGCCTATGGCCAAGATAATTATGGAGAATTTCGCTGGGATCAAGAAAAATTCCCGGGTGGTGCTTCGGGAACATTGCAAGATTCTCTCGAAAATTACGGTTTGAAATTAATGGGCATTCGCAAACCTCGTATCAGAGTTAATTCGGTGCAGGGACAATACTGCCAGAATAATGATCTTTTTGTGGATTATGTCAATGATTATTTCACAGGACAAGAGGTCGGAAGATTGGATTTCAGAAAAAAGCAGGCTCGCGATTGGTACTGGAATTCTTTCTGGGATAATGGTGCTTTTCAAAAGGGTTTGATTGGCTACTGGAATGATGAAGCTGATGTTTACGGCGGTAATTTGATGTTCATGCAAATGCAGCGTTCCCAATATGAAGGACAACGTAGAGATGCTGATCAGCGCGTCTGGTCGATCAACCGCAACTTTTTCCTGGGATCTCAGCGCTATGCCTATGCCCACTGGTCGGGCGACATTGGAACCAGTTTTCAATCCATGGCTGAACAAAGACTATTTATGTTAAGCAGCATTGTCCTGGGGTCCAGCTGGTGGAGCATGGATATTGGTGGATTTCAGGGCACACCTTCGCCTGAAAATTATATCCGGTGGATACAATTTGGTGCTTTTGTTCCGGTTTTTCGTGTTCACGGTACCAATGGCCAGGAGCGGGAACCCTGGAATTATGGGCCGCAAGCTGTAGAAATTTCCCGCAAATATATAAATATGCGATATGCTCTTATGCCTTATATTTACACTCAGGCCTACCAAAATTATAAAGAGGGACGTCCTTTTGTCCGGCCGCTGGTTATGGATTATCCCGATGATCTTCAGGTTCGCAATATGTACTCCGAATGGATGTTTGGTGATAATTTTCTGGTGCGCCCTATTGTTTCTGAAAATGCAGATCAAGTCAATGTTTATTTACCAGAAGGGGAGTGGATTGATTATAATCGCGGCCATCGTTATTCTGGTTCCCAATATATCAATTATTCAGTGACCCTGGACGATATTCCAGTTTTTGTTAAATCCGGATCAGTAATACCGATGAAGGAACCAGGAGACTATGTAAATGACCCGACCAGCAAGCAGGCTCTGTATTGGCATATATTTCCCGGGCCAACAGACTATTTTACCCTTTACGAGGACAATGGCTGGGACTACATTTATGAAGGAAGAGGATATTCCCTGACTCAGGCCAGTCAACATACAAATCCAGAAGAAATTACCTTCAACCTTAATGATAGAACACCCTCTTATGATCCTCCGGATCGTGACCTTTTTGCAGTGTTTCGGTTAATCACTGCAGAACCACAGAAAGTTGAACTGGATGGGGAAATTTTGCAACAAAGAGACCTTGATTCACTGGAGAACTATTCCCGGGGTTGGGCCTTTCAGAAAACAAAAAGCCAGGTTTTGGTAAAATTTCCTGATGATGGCTTAAACCACCAAGTAGTTTTAACCAAGGGCGAAGATACTAGTCCGCCTGCTGTTGATACAGTTTCAGTACTCGACCAAAACAGTATTCAATTGGTTTTTGATGAAGCTGTCCAAACAGATCAAGCCGAAAGCATTGATTCCTATTC
>DATGCI010000072.1:0-4768 GCA_035312185.1 bacterium | reverse complement strand
ATTGGCGAACCAAGTTCAATTGAAGTCCCTTATGAAAGCGTGGCTATCCTGACAGTTAGCGGCTTGGTGGATAAATCCAACTATGTCCTGACCGTTAACAATATAACTGACCTAGCCGGTTTAACAATTGAAGAAAATTCGGAATTTCATTTTAAATACGAAATACCCTATCTCATGGCCTGGGATAGGATAATCAATGATTTTGAATCAGACGTCGGTAATTGGACAGATCCCAATTTTTCTGGATCCACTTATGGTGTGACAGACGCAAGTTCATTTAAATCATCGGGCGATTATGCTTTCAGAAACAGTAAATCTGGAAAAATGTCCATAATCGACGATCCTGGTAGAAGTGACGGCTGGTTTGTTCGTGACTGGAATCTTAATCGAGTTGATCAGGTTCATGCCGATTCAAAATTGATGATGTATGTTCGCGGCCATGACCACGATGTCAAGATCCGTTTCGTAATCAGAGATGATGGCTCCGGCGGCGATGATGGCTATGAAGCCGGGCCCTGGCATCACGTAACAGTTGCTGAAGATGATTGGCAGCTAGTTTCACTGGATCTGCTCAATGATCCTGTTACAGGTTGGATTACTGGTGATGGTAATATTGCTTCATCTGATAAGGTCTCTATTGATTGTATTCAGATCGCCTGTGATTCTGATAAGGATGTAGATCTCTACTTCGATCCAATTTTTGAACGCTACAATAATAATCCGCCCGCACGCTTCACTCTAATAGAACCCGCTGATGGGGCCACAATTACCAATGAAGACCTTGTCCAAGATTCTCTTTTTCAGGTTATGTGGCATGCTGCTATCGAGCCCGATCCTTCCGATTCAATTGACCATTACAAATTGAGAGCCTTAGATGCTGATAATGACACATTGATTTATGAAGCTTCACTTCCGGATACCAGCAACCTGCTACCAGTAAGTTCCGAAGACAATGGCACATTCAAATGGTGTGTCCAGGCCTATGACACAAAAGGTGCCTACAGTGTTTCCGATACATTCACTGTTACTTTTGATATTGAGGTTGGTGTAGAAGAGGAAAATGCTCTACCTAGAGTTTTTGCTCTCCACCATAATTATCCCAATCCCTTTAATCCCACAACCACAGTCAAATACGATTTGCCAGAACCTAGCAACGAGGTTACATTACGGGTGTTCAACCTGCTAGGTAATGTTGTTAAAGAGGTTAAAAGGCAGAATGTTAAAGCTGGCTACCACAAATTCCTCCTCGATTGTAGCGATCTATCCAGTGGGGTCTATTTCTATCAGATCCGTGCTGGTAATTTTATTGCCACCAAAAAGATGACGCTCCTCAAATAACTTGGTTTACTTTCACAACTGTCTTATAACTCCAAAAACCCGCATGGCATAATTGCCATGCGGGTTTTTACTTTTTACAAAATCAATTTAAAATTATTTAATAGTCACCAGCCATTAAAATGAAAACGAGCTTCCTCCAACAAATTCCCTAATAATTGAAGTTGGGGGAATTTCCTTATACGCAGCCGGTAAATAATAGGAAAGGATATTGACCAACCGGTTAGCAATGGGAAAAGATTCACTTTCCAAAGGCACTGCTTTCAAGTATTTCTCGGCTTCATTTTTCAGCACTGAAGTTTCATAAACTAACGCTGAATTAAACATTACATCAGCATTTCCCTGATATTTGAAAATATATTTTTTCTCGCCTTCTAAAACATTACCCCATAATTTGATTGTATGATCGGCAGGATAGCCTCGATAGCGGGCATCGCGGACAATTCTCCTGATCAAGCGCATTTCATGGGTTGCAATTCTATTGAAATGGTTAAAATTGAGATGGGTGAGCGCTGAGACATAGATCTTGAATTTATGTTTGGCTGAAATATCAGGAGTTAAATTAGGATTAATGCCATGCAGCCCTTCCAGAATTATGAAAGTCTCATCATCAGGATAGATCTCTCGGCTATCCATGATTTTTTTACCGGTCTTAAAATCATAAGCAGGTATGGCCAATTTTTCACAATTCAACATCTTCTGCAGGTGCTCGTTCAACAATTCTATATCAAGAGCATGAAGGACTTCAAAGTTCATATCTTCGCCCTGTTCGGCACGCAACTCACCTCTATCTTTAAAATAGTCGTCTAGAGAAATTGGAATCGATTTAAATCCCATAGCGCGTAGCTGAATAGCAAGCCTTTTGGAAAAGGTGGTCTTTCCAGATGACGAGGGTCCAGCAATAAAAATTAACTTTTTCCCCTCTTGTTTGATTTTTGCAGCTATATTGGCGATTTTGCGTTCGTGGAGGGCTTCAGAAATTTTGATGATCTCAGAAATTTTATTTTGAATTATAGCCTGATTAATATCATAAATACTGTTTAGATCCAGAATTTCTCCCCAACGAACAAATTCTTTGAATATATTGAAAAGTTTATCCTGCGTTTTAAAAGGTTGTAAGGAGGTATCATCACCTGGAGATGGTGTCCGCAGTAAAAAGCCATCCTGATAAGACATAAATCGATAAACATTGATCAAACCTGTTCGTGAGGCCACTGGAAAAGGCGTCCAAACCTTAACGCCTTCTAAATTGTAAAGAACTATAAAATCCTGAGAACAATATTGTAGTAATTGAGCAGTATCTTTACGCTCCTGGCTTTTAAAATAGTGGATGGCATCAGTGCGGGCGATTACTTCCGGATTTATGGAAAGGTCTTTGGCAACTAACTTCTCAAATGCCTTTTCTAGCTTTTCTATCTTTGTATTTATATCCTCACTATTGTCTTTGAACTCGCCATATACACCATCACTCACACTGTGCTGAATCTTGATTTCATAGTTGGGAAACTGAGTAGTCTGGAGAAACCTGATTAAGAGTATAGCAGTATTAAGATAAGCTTTGGCAGGATAGGCGCCGAACTCATCAAACAATTTCAAAGTACAATCATCACACACGACTTCATTCAAAGAACAAAATTGATTGTTTTTAAGAGCCAGGTAAGGCCCATAACTATCAAGGAGATTGTTCCGTTCAAGAGCGCTATTAATGGACGTATTAGCTGCTAAATTTTGATAGAATTTGGCATCAATAGCAGTGCTTTCCATAATTAAATTTTCATCATCTAATTTCAAAGTATTCCTCAATTCTATTATTTAACTGATTAAAAGCCATTTGAAAGCCTTGCTTCTGTTTTTTATCACTACCAACAATATTAATAGGATCGTCCATAAACCATTTGGTAATTTTGGGATTACTGGTAAATTCAGGTAAATAATGGTAGGCCACTTCACACAATACAATTACCTCATCCAGTTTTTTGTCGGCGAATTCTCTAACGCTGTTGGAAGTAAAGTGAATTTTATTTATGCCATTTTCCTGTAAAATCTGCCGGGTGAATTTGTGGATAGGAGATGGATGAGATCCAGCACTATACACCTTATATTTATCTGACCCCTTGTCTTTCAAAATCGCCTCTGCCATCTGACTGCGGACAGAATTCCCAGTGCAAACAAACAAAATATCTTTTTTATCCAAATCAAACCCTTTGTTTTTTTTTAATTGTGATACAAAATTATTTTAATTTGTTACAATTTTCAAATATATTTCCAATATGATTTTTTACAACAACTCTAAACACATTGTGGAAAATTTGTTAACAACTGCAATTTCCGAAAATATTTCTGTTGACAATATACAATTTAACACTGCTAATAAAAAGGGATTTATAAAGAGAAATGTTATCCACACAACTTATCAACAGGGCTGTTAATAAATCTGGTTTAAATGCCTGGGCAGCTACTCAACCAAGACTACCAAAACGCTGGAAGAAAAGATTTAACGATTGGATTGAAAAAAAATATTACGCTGATATGGACTGGATTGTCAGGAATCCTGACATTCGAGTGAACATTAAAAAGAAATATTCCTGGTGCCAATCTGTACTTGTCTTTGCGGATAATTATTACACGCCTCCAATCCACAAAAAAGATATCCCCTATGTTTCCAATTATGCTTATGGGAAAAACTATCACCAAATTGTAATTGAAAAAATCCAATCTGTGGCCCAACAAATTTCAGACTCCCATCCAGATATAAAATATAAGGCCTATGTTGATACCGGTCCGATTCTGGAAAGAGCCTATGCAGTAGAATCAGGCCTGGGTTGGATGGGAAAAAATAATATGATCATTATTAATGGTCTGGGGAGTTATTGCTTTTTGGGAATATTGCTTCTAAATGCTAAAATTGAAGAATACGGGTCGCCGCTAGCTGATAAATGTGGTGATTGCAGAAAATGTATTGAAAATTGCCCTACCGGTGCTCTTGAAGATGAGTATATTCATAATTCCCAAAAATGCCTGTCCTATTTAACAATTGAAAAAAAAGGCGCTTTTTCAAATTTTGAAGAAGAATTGATCTCCGATACTCTTTATGGCTGCGATGTCTGCCAGGAGGCCTGTCCATGGAATCGAAAATGGGCGCACAAAACAGAAGACCACCGCTATTTCGACAGAAAAAATTATTTACAAAAGCCAAAGACAAAGTGGAAAAAAGTCAATAAAAAAGAGTTTAAACAAATTTTTCAAGATAGTGTCTTTAAAAGGCTAAAATATAGCCGCCTGCAAAGAAATCTTGCTGCTCTAGATAAATTATAATTTTAATTTGCATTCCGGATATAATTGCCATATATTGTTTGAACACAAACAAATGGGGTTATTTCACAACCTTGCATTTGCCAAAATTTAGATTTTTTTTAATAACGATATTTTACAA
>DATGCI010000071.1:0-4019 GCA_035312185.1 bacterium | reverse complement strand
ATCTGTAAAATTGTGTATGATAAAAGCGGAATTTCGATTTCCGACAAAAAAGTAGCCCTGGTTTCTGCCCGAACCCGTAAAAGAATGCGAAAATTAGAAATCGAAAACTATAAGGATTATTTTGATCATCTGGAAAATGATAAAAGCGGCAAGGAACTGGTCAAATTTCTGGATGTTATTTCAACAAATGTTACTCACTTTTTTCGCGAGTCAGAACATTTTGATTTTCTAACTCGAATTTTCAAGGATGGTTTGCGAAAAGGTCAGCGAAAATTTCGCTACTGGAGTGCAGCCTGTTCTTCAGGAGAAGAACCCTATAGCATGGCTATTACTTTGTTAGAAGCCTTGAATGGTGAAAATGTAGATGTGAAAATTCTGGGAACAGATATTTCCACTCAGGTTCTGGCCAAGGCGATTAATGGGATCTACGTTGAAAAGAAGGTGGATCCAATCGAAAACAAATTATTAAAAAAGTATTTTTTGCTGGAGTATAAAAATAACAAAAAACATTATCGAGTTAAACAAAGGCTGAAAAAACTTACCTTATTTCGCCGTATGAATTTGTCGGAATCACCGCTCCCATTAAATAGAAAGCTGGATATGATCTTTTGTCGCAATGTGATGATCTATTTTGACCAGATCCATCGTGAAAAACTAATCAATGAATTGTATAGATTGTTAAAACCAGGTGGTTATTTACTAACTGGCCATTCAGAAAGTATAACCGGAATAAATAATGATTTTAAAGTGGTTCGACCTTCAATTTATTATAAAAAATATTAAGAGGAAAAAAACATGAATGACAAGGTGATTATAGTTGATGATGAAAAAAGCCTTTTGGAATTGTACTGTGATATTTTTGAGGAAACTGAATATACCGTTTTCGCAGAAACCAATCCTGTCGAGGCTCTGGATACAATTCAAGACGAAAATATTCAGGTTATGTTTTTTGATTTGAAAATGCCGGAGATGAGTGGCCTGGATCTGTGTCGAAAAATCAGAGAGAAAAATAGTATAGCTTTGATCCATGCCATTACTGGCCATTCTTCTCTTTTTGAACTTTCAGAAGTCAGGGAAGCTGGATTTGATGACTATTTTAATAAACCAATAAGTCCGGGATTGCTAATGTCTGCTGCTGATCAGGCTTTTGATAAAATGAAACGCTGGTCCAGAAAATGAATCAGGTTACCAACTCACAGTAAGGCTATCAATCTCTTAAATAAAGAATTGGGAAATAAGGATTTGTGTAAGGAAAATAGTAAAATAGCAAAGATGATCTGGAAAAAATTGCCAAAGTGGAAAATACTGACTTTATTATGCCAAAGTGGAGGTAAAAAGTAGATGAAAATAATTGGAATCTCAGAAATGAAAATTAGCGAAGACCCTGACGACCATTTAATTACTTATTCTCTTGGTTCATGTATTGGATTAACCCTGTACGATAAGGAGCGCAAAATAGGTGGGATGCTGCATAGTATGCTTCCACTAGGCCGAAAAAGAAGGGATAAAGCCAAAGAAAAACCCTTTATGTTCGTTGACAAAGGCATTGAAACTATGTTAACTGAACTTTTTAATAAAGGAGCCAGAAAGAAAAATATGGTCGCTAAATTAGCCGGTGGAGCAAAATTACTCGATAAAAAGGATATGTTTAAAATCGGCCGAAGAAACTATGTGGTGGCCCGTAAAATGTTGTGGAAAAACGAAATCCTGATTGATGGAGAGGATGTGGGAGGTACAGTTTCTCGAACCCTGTCGCTGTATATGAAGGATGGAAGAACCACTGTTCGAATTAATAGGGAGGAGTTGGAAATATGAACAAGCGTCAAAATATTATCCAAAAAATCGATGAAATTGAATCCATTCCGCCTGCTATTTCACGGGTACAACAAATGGTCGCAGATCCGGATGTGAATTTTAAAGAGCTGGCAGATTACATAAAATATGATCAGGGTTTAACAGCTGATGTTCTTAAAATGGCCAATTCAGCCTATTTTGGTTTTACTAAGGAAATCAGTAGTGTCAAGCAGGCCATAGTCCGTCTGGGGCTCAATCGAATATTTGAACTTACCATGTCCAGTGCTGTAGCTCCAATCATTAAAAAGGAGATCAAAGGTTATGATCTTTCCAAAGGTGACCTCTGGAAACACTCTATTGGTGTTGCTATTAGTGCGGAAAAAATTGCTGAATTCCTGGGAATTAAAGTTCCCCGCTATACTTTTACAGCTGGATTATTGATCGATATTGGCAAAGTGGCCATTAGCACATTTTTGGATCTCAGCCCGGAGCCGGTAATGAAGTTGGCTTACCAGAAAAAAATACCCTTTAATATTGCAGAGCGCCGAACTTTTGGTATTAGTCACGAAGAGGCAGGCGCCATTTTGATGGAAAAATGGAATTTGCCTGATGAGTTGATCGAGGTCGTTCGCTGGCACCACCAACCTAATCGAATAGAAGGCGACAGAACGGTTGCTGACCTTGTCCACATTGCCGATATTTTGATCATGGAAACTGGTATTGGAGGAGGTAGTGATGGGTTGAATTATAAATCCTGCAAAGATAGTGTAGAGCGTTTGAATTTTGATAAAATAAACGAAGAAGATCTAATCATGAATATAATTAGTGATATTCAGGAAGTTAGTAGCAAACTATTATCATAATCAGGTTAGGGGAATTATGAGTTTAAATGTATTGATAGTTGACGATTCAACAGTCGTAAGAAAAATTATTTCCAAAACTCTCAAATTAACCGGCATTCCAATCAATGAGTTTCACGATGCTAGCAATGGTAAAGAAGCTCTGGAAGTTCTTAATGATGAGTGGATTGATATTGTATTTACTGATATTAATATGCCGGTGATGGGTGGAGTAAAGATGATTGAAAAAATGAATCAAGATGGTATGATGCAGACTATTCCTGTGATTGTGATTTCTACTGAAGGAAGTGAAACCAGGATTGAGCAATTATCCCAGCAGGGTGTCAAAGCCTATCTGAGAAAACCGGTTACTCCGGAAAAGTTAAGAGATGTAGTCAAAGATATATTGGGGATCAAAGATGAAGAATAATTACAATGAAATTTTGGAGATGACTTATACAGAAACACTGGAAAATCTGGCTTTTATTTTTTCTGATAAATTGTCTGAGGAAGAGGCTCTTGAGCTGCTTGATGCGGATCAATTTTATCTTTCCAGCATGTCTTTTACCGGTGGTCTGGAAGGAAGTATGAAACTGGCATCGGAAAAAGAGGTTGGTGATATTATTGCTGAGAATATGCTGGGACTGATGGAGGAAGAAGACGACAGCTTATTCATCGATAGCCTCAAGGAGATCACCAATGTTATCTGTGGAAAAATGATAACAGAAATTGCCGGGACAGAACCTATTGTCGATCTTACTATTCCCGAAGTTTTAAAAATTGATCAATCGGAATGGAAAGAATTGATGAAGGATGAGGACAGCCTGGTTTTTAATTCTGAGGAGTATCTCGTAGCAGTCAAATTTAAACTGAATAATGAATGATAAAATATGGCAAAAGTAATAAAAGTCCTTGTTGTTGATGATTCAGCAATTGTTCGCAAAATATTTTCCAGAGAACTCAGCCGTGATAAGCGCATAAAAGTTGTAGGTACGGCTCCTGATCCTTTTGTTGCCCGGGATAAAATTGTACGCCTCAAACCAGATGTTATTACCCTGGATATTGAAATGCCTAGAATGGATGGCATAACTTTTCTAAAAAAGCTCATGCACCATTATCCCATACCCGTAGTGATTGTATCCTCATTGACGCCTAAAGGCGGAGAACTGGCTCTGGAAGCTATGGAATCTGGCGCTGTTGAAGTGCTCTCAAAACCGGGTAGTGCCTATTCAGTCGGCGATATGTCTGTTGAATTAATCCATAAAATAAAAGCAGCTGCCAATGTCAAAGTCAAGAAGATCAAGAAAAAACAAAACAAAAATCGGGTCAAACATCTCTCTATGACCCGGACGACTGATAAAGTTGTTGCGATCGGTGCTTCTACAG
>DATGCI010000070.1:0-5131 GCA_035312185.1 bacterium | reverse complement strand
GTTGAAGGAATGCAGTTTGATAGAGGTTACCTATCACCTTATTTCGTTACAGATAAGGATAGTATGAAAGCTTCACTAGAAGATGCTAAGATTCTTCTCTATGACGATAAGGTCAGCAACATGAAAGAACTCTTGCCAGTTCTTGAAAAAATATCACAATCAGGCCAACCACTTCTGATCATTGCTGAAGATGTAGAAGGTGAAGCACTGGCTACTTTAGTAGTTAACAAACTTAAAGGTACAATCAAAGTTGCTGCTGTAAAAGCACCTGGTTTTGGTGATCGTAGAAAAGCCATGTTGGAGGATATTGCTGTACTGACTGGTGGTACTGTAATTTCTGAAGACCGTGGCCACAAACTAGAAAATGCCACAACTGCAATGCTGGGTGAAGCCGGATCAGTTACAATTGACAAAGAAAACACTACAATCGTAGAAGGTAAAGGGGACACTAAAGATCTGAAAGCCCGTATGCAACAAATCAAAGCACAGATTGATCAAACTGATTCTGACTATGATCAGGAAAAACTGCAAGAACGTCTGGCCAAGCTTTCTGGCGGCGTAGCAGTTCTTGAAGTTGGTGCAATTACAGAAGCAGAAATGAAAGAGAAAAAAGCTCGCGTAGAGGATGCTTTGCATGCTACTCGCGCAGCCAGTGATGAAGGTATTGTCCCTGGTGGTGGTGTTGCTTTGATCCGTACACTTCACAAACTAGACGAAATCGATGTTGATGGTGACAAAGAAGTTGGCGTAGATATTATTAGACGCGCTATCGAAGAGCCATTAAGACAAATCGTCGCTAATGCCGGACATGAAGCATCTATCGTTGTTAACAAAATCAAAGAAGCAAAAGATGACTATGGCTTTGATGCTTATAAAGAAGAATATTGCAATCTGATGGAAAAAGGTATTATTGATCCTACAAAAGTGACTCGTATTGCTATTGAAAATGCTGCTAGTGTTGCTGGACTGCTTTTAACTACTGAAACTCTTGTAACAGAAATTGAAGATGATGATGATTCTGGTGGCGGTGGTATGCCAGCCGGTGGCGGAATGCCAGGTGGTGGTATGCCCGGCGGCGGAATGCCAGGAATGTAATATAGATTATCATAACGCTACTAAAAAAGCCCGCTTTTCTAAGCGGGCTTTTTTTTTATGCTATAAAAAATAAATTACTATTTATTTTTAGTTGAATTTACACTATAATTGGGGGCTTCCTTGCTAATGCGAATATCATGGGGATGGCTTTCTTTTATAGAAGCAGCTGAAACTTTGACAAATTCAGCTCGATTTTTGAATTTTTCCAAATCAGCAGCGCCACAATAGCCCATTGAGGAACGAACACCACCAATTAATTGATGAATAGTATCGGACAGTTTTCCTTTAAAAGGCACCATCCCTTCAATGCCTTCCGGTACAAGTTTTTGGGCTTCCTGATCATCCTGAAAATATCGATCCTTACTGCCTTCTTTCATAGCAGCAACAGAGCCCATTCCCCGGTAAGCTTTGAATACCCTTCCTTCGTAAAGCACCTTTTCACCAGGACTTTCTTCCACTCCAGCCAATAGAGATCCCAGCATAACAGTATCAGCGCCTGCTGCCAAAGCCTTGGCTATATCTCCAGAATAACGAATACCACCATCAGCAATCAATTTCACATCTGTTTGCTGCGTTTCTCCGCTGCATTCCAATATGGCAGATAATTGAGGTACACCAACACCGGCCACAACTCTGGTTGTACAAATGGCGCCTGGACCAACACCAACTTTAACGGCATCGGCTCCGGCTTTGATCAAATCTTTGGTAGCCTCACCGGTAGCAACATTACCAGCAATTAATTCCAATTTCGGATATTTGTTTTTTACCTTTTTAACGGCCTTAATTACTCCCTGAGAATGGCCATGGGCTGTGTCAATTACAATTACATCGACTTCATTTTTGACAAGTTCCTCAGCACGCTCCAAAAAATCACCGGAAACCCCAATAGCAGCACCAACTCTTAAGCGTCCCATATCATCTTTTGCCGCTCTGGGATACTGCCGTTTTTTGAGGATATCCTTTACTGTGATCAATCCTTTGAGTTTGCCTTCATCATTTACCACCAGCAGTTTCTCAATCTTATGCTTTTGTAGAAGCTCCTCCGCTTCATCGAGAGTAGTTCCCACCGGCGCTGTAATTAAATTTTTACTGGTCATTCTATCCTTGATCTTAAGATCACGATTGGTCTCAAACCTAATATCTCGGT
The DNA here is from genome assembly GCA_035312185.1 of bacterium. GTDB lineage: Bacteria > Fidelibacterota > UBA2242 > UBA2242 > JAFGTP01 > JAIPHI01. The sequence continues at coordinate 2,889 of DATGCI010000070.1, read as the reverse complement.
TCGTTAAAATTCCAACTAACTGACCTTCATCGACAACTGGAATTCCCGAAATTCTATATTTAGCCATCACTTCTAAAGCGTCACCGATGGTCTTGTGGGAAGGCAGAGTAACTGGATTTTTGATCATACCGCTTTCTGACCTTTTGACAGTATCTACTTCGGAAGCCTGATCAGCAATACTCATATTTTTATGCAGAATACCAATACCGCCTTCGCGCGCTATTGCGATTGCAAGTTTGCCTTCCGTAACCGTATCCATTGCTGCGCTTAGGATTGGAATATTGAGCTGAATATTATTGGTCAGATCGGCTCTAATATCTGTTTGCTTAGGCAATACTTTTGATTCAGCAGGCCTTATTAAAATATCGTCATAAGTAAGACCTTCGCTCATTATTTTATTATCGGCCATTTTTTCTCCAATTTTATTTATGTAATATTTTCTTTATTTCTTCTATGAAATTTTTATCATTGAAGAGTTGTTTAATTTTTTCAAAATCCGGATGCATTATGCGATCATCTTCCAGTTTGGGAACAGCATTACGGACTTTTTGATAACCAAGTTCAGTTCCTCGGCCTTTTTCAAGATCCTGGCGGAGATCAATTCCCTGAGCAGCAACAAGCAATTCAATGGCTACAATCTGTTCAATATTGTCAATAATATTGAGCAATTTTAAACCAGCATTAGGTGCCATACTGACATGGTCTTCCTGATTAGCAGAAGTTGTGATCGTCTCGACTGAAGCAGGATTGGCCATAGTGCGATTTTCTGCAGTCAGAGCAGCTGCAGTGACATGAGCAATCATAAAACCAGAATTAACTCCACTTGCTTCTATTAAGAAGGGTGGTAGATGGCTCATATTTGAGTCCATTAAATTGGCTATTCTCCTTTCTATCATATTACCTAGATCTGTTAGAGCAATGGCCAGATAATCGGAACTCATTGCAATGGGTTCAGCATGAAAGTTGCCACCAGAAAAAACCTTATCCTGCTCTGGAAATACCAGTGGATTATCAGTCACCGCTTGCATTTCTCTCCCAACAATTTGGCTGACGAAATCAATTGTATCTTGAACTGTCCCATAAACTTGGGGAATGCAGCGGTAAGAATAGGGGTCCTGCACTTTTTCACAATCTTTATGTGAAGCAATAATTTCACTATCTTCCAATAAATTTAGAATCTGATGAGCGATTTTAATTTGTCCTTTTTGTCCGCGAGCCTGATGAATTTGATCATAAAAAGGAACATCGGTTGCCATATCGGCTTCAATACTCATAGCAGCAGCCAGTTGGGCAAGGGTCATTATTTTTTCTGTTTCTAGCATGGCATAGATTAGCATAGCTGTTGAATATTGAGTCCCATTTATGAGGGACAACCCATCTTTTGGACCTAATTTGACTGGTTTATAAACTCCCTGCTCAACTAGATTTGCGGCCTGTGTTTTTTCATCCTGGTAATAAACTTCTCCCTCACCTATTAATGGCAGGCTCATATGGGCAAGTGGAGCAAGATCACCACTAGCACCAACAGATCCTTTTTGAGGTACAACAGGAAGTATTTCTTTATTTAACAATTCAATAAGTTTATTGACAACATCTAATGAACAACCTGAATTACCTTTGGAAAGATTGTCAATTTTCAAATACATCATTATCCGGACGATATCTCTCTTAACCGGTTCACCAACTCCACAAGCATGACTGCGCAGTAGATTAAGTTGCAGTTTTTGAAGTTTATCGCGAGAAACTTTGACCTGGCTTAATTTTCCAAATCCAGTATTTATTCCATAAATTGTACGATCTTCTTCAATAGCCTTTTTGATTAATTTTCGGGCTTTTTTTATTTTATCCTCCTGTTCACTCGTAAGGCTAATTGAATTTTGCTTTTCTAAAAATTTTTTGACTTCTAATATATCCCCATGCATAACACCTCTCTCTATATTCCGACAATTTAGTGATTTATCAATTTTCATTCAAGTAATGATATTTGCAATTCTTTCATAGAGATAACTATCTCATAAAATTAGGGGAAAATTATATTATTGATATAAAGATGAAGGAAGTGTATTAAAATAAACTTCCGAAATCGTAACAATTTAAACTTCCGGCAACACTGAAATGCTACCTTATTAAGAAGTATATTAAATTTATCTAACAATATTATAAAACCGATAACAGTGAAAACTCATCAAGAATCATCAGTATCTTGTTTCTCAATCAAATATTCTATATATTTTCTGCTCTTTTTGGACTTCAATTTATATTCACGTTTGACTGCTTCTGATCGAGTAGAATACTCTTCACTGTAAACTAGTTCCCAGGGTCGGTGAGGTTTGGTTGATTTGCTGTGCCCGACATTATGACGCTGAAGCCGGTCCTGGATATCTTTGGTTTGACCTATATAGAAACGACCATTTTTCTTGCTCTGCAATATGTACAAGTAATATGACATGTTGTGGAGCTGAGGGGGCTCGAACCCCTGACCTTCCCGAAAGCGTTCGGGACGCTCTCCTAACTGAACTACAGCCACTTTCAAAAATCAACTAAATTTAGTAAGAATTTTAAGTATTCTGTTCTTCAATCAGATATTCTATGTATTTTCTGCTTTTCTTTGACTTCAATTTATATTCACGCTTGACTGCTTCTGAGCGAGTAGAATATTCTTCACTGTAAACTAGTTTCCAGGGCCGGTGAGGTTTGGTTGATTTGCTATGCCCGGCATTATGACGCTGAAGCCGGTCCTGAATATCTTTGGTTTGACCTATATAGAAACGACCATTTTTCTTGCTCTGCAATATGTACAAGTAATATGACATGTTTGTGGAGCTGAGGGGGCTCGAACCCCTGACCTTCCCGAAAGCGTTCGGGACGCTCTCCTAACTGAACTACAGC
>DATGCI010000069.1:0-26748 GCA_035312185.1 bacterium | reverse complement strand
CTGGAAAAAGCGGAGAGTAAAAAATTTCAAAACACGGATAGATTCTCAAAAATTGAACAATAGAGTATAATTTCACAATATAGAGCTGCTAAATGTTTGTTTTTGAAATACAAAATAGATTTTTTTACTAATAATTTTTATTTTCATAAAAATATGCTAAATTTAACACGCCAAGAAAGGTATGTTGTTTACTTTCTGATAGTCTTTTTTCTTATTGGAGGTGCGATTCACTTGTACAAAGTGAATTTTTCATCATCTCCGGTTCTTTCAAATAGTGAAGTCCGTAGAGATAGTTTGCAAAAGAAGGTAGCCCGGAATGATTCTGTGTATTTTAGTTCTTCTTCAAAAAAGGGATCTAGACAGGTTCAAGAATCTGTTAAAATTGAGATAAACTCTGCTACCCGTGAAGAATTAATGAAAATTAAGGGTATAGGTCCGGTTACTGCTGAGAGAATTATAAAGTACAGAAAAGATTCGGGCAAAATAAAAGCTCTACAGGAATTAACAAATGTAAAAGGTATTGGTATTAAAACAGTTGAAAAAATAAAAAATGAGGTTACCATTGAGTAAAGAAGAGAATATGCCGAATAAAACTCAGGTAGAAGATCTGGAGTATAAGTCAGGTACAAAAGCACTCCTGAATTGGGTTGCAGGTATTCTGGTAATTGGTTTAATACTTGTAATCTATTTACCTTCACTGATCTGGGAAGAAGAACAGCAGGTCATCCAGGAAGGCCGTGATAGGATGAAAAATTTACAGGAAGCTGAAGAATTCTACAATCAGATGACAGGGGGCTACCTTGAAGATCCTGATGTTCTGGTTGATGTTGTATCTGCTGCTCGTGATAGCAACCGGGCTGATAGTAATTTTACAGGTGAAAAGAAAATTATGCTATCAGATACAACTCTGGAAGTCAAGGTTCCCCAGGGATTTTATAGATCCTATGATACTACATTTGCTGAATCCTACAAAAGAGAGGAAACTGTTGTAGATACTATTTGCACAGTTCTTAAATGGAACAGTGAGTTAGTTGCTTATGATACTCTTTTTGTTAATTCAGAAAACTTAAATCAAATTGAATATGATAGCCTCATTGCTAAAGAAAACCAAGAAAGACAAACTACAAATACTTATTACAATAGGTACTATCTTTCTGATAAATTCACCCGTCGCCCAATTACAAAAGAAGAGTATTATATCGAAGCCGATAGTAGTGGACTCTTGATAAAAGATCCGATTGATTATGTTTACAAAGAGCCGCGCTATTTTGTTTTTACTTTAAAAGATTCCACTCATGGATATATAAAGAACGGAGAACCCAGCTGGGACTAATTTATTTCTATCAGGACCAGAAAATATAATCTAACATGTTATGCTTAAGTATATCAGAATCATACTTTCGTTATTTTTTAGTCCAGGACAATAGAGTTAAATCTAAAAATAGTCTAACTCAAAAAAATAAGCTCGAATATAAAAAATTAACAGCTGATGAATTTTATGATAATTTGTCAGCTGTTTTTTCTTTTCTGGCTCAAAAGGAGTCTATCAAAAATCACAAAGTAGCTCTGTCTATCCCCTCGAGCTGGGTTGATCTTAGTTTTTATGAAACTGACCCCGATCTTTCTCTGTCTGATCAGGAGGAATTTTTCGACTGGAGAAATACTCAAAGATTTGGTGATCAGGTTGATGATCTAACTTTTCAATATTACCCTATTGAAAACGCCCATTCTGATAAATATTTTGTAGTTGCCTACCCACTAAAAATTAAAGAGATTTTGAATAATTCTGCAAAAGAAGAAGGTCTGACAATTGATTTCATCGATCTAGATATTTTTTCAACTTTATCGGCATTAAATTTTCTGGAAGTGAATATTGATAAGCGGCCTTTTGCAATCTGGTCAGTCAACAAAGCTGCCAGCTCCATTCTTGTAATGGAAAATAATTTTATCAATAATTATCTTGAAATAGATCATATAAATGAAGAGAATTCAGTTATAAAAAATGCGGCTCCTGTAAAGCCTTCATTGAAAAATGACCTCAAATCTGTGATATCCGATGAAAATCCAGAATTTGAATTTTTGTCCTCTATTTTTATTCGTCGGCAGGATATGGACTCTGCATTTTTCAAAAAAATAAAATCAATGGATAGTAGTACAATTTTTACATTGGATGATGAGATTCAAACTCAGTTTGACAAACTGGATTCTGACCTATTTGATGATGCCAACCAATTTTCTGATTATCTAGAAGTTATTGGATTATTGGGACGGGAGGTGGAAAGCTTATGAAAGATTTAAATCTGGCTGGCCCGTCTGGTTTTCAGAGACCATCTGATAAGGAAAGGAACATCCCGTCTGGTGATAAAATTAATACTCAGCATTCACCTGAAGAGGCTGAAACACGCCCGCCTATCAGGAAAATTGTCCTTGCTCTTATGAGCATAGCTATTCTGGTGATTGCTTTTACTTTTGTTTACCAAAATATTGCTTCAAAATCTCACAAAAAATCTCAAGAACAAAGCTCAGTCGTCCAAAAAGAGAAGCAAGAACAGACCCAATCTTCTTTAAGACAGCAGGATGTCGCTGAAATTCCTAACCATTATCAAAAAGAAATTGCTGCTGGAAAAAATGTACTCGAGCTGGTTAAACAAACTATGCCTGTAGTGCCCAACGAAACCAATATTAATGATATTAAATTTGAAGAAAATCAGATCAAAGCCAGTATCTGGTTTTTTGACAAAAAATCAGCATGGGAATTTAAAGAGCAAATCGCTGATAAATTGCAAATACAAAATATTGATAAATACGATATTAAGAAAAAAGTTGACCGGCTTCCTTATCGCTGGGAGGTTGTGCTTTCGGCCATTACTAAAAAACAAAGTCAATCTTTTGATAATAATTTGCAGGTTTTATCAGACCGGGCTATTGGTGATCTGCTTAGCAAAAATATGAAATCCAGTCGAGTGCTGCTTAGCAAGTTTGTCATAGCAAACCCTAACAAAAACGAAGTCAGAGGCTTTAGAGTGGAAGGCGAAGGCAAAGCCATGAATATATCCGCCTTTTGCAGCAAATTATACCAGAATAATATAAATCTCAGTTATGAACATATTAATTTTGAATCCCAGCCAGAATCCGATCAAATCCATTTTACTATTCGAGGAAACATCTACCCGGGAAAATAAATATGGTTCGCATAATTACTGGAAAATACAAAAGTCATAGACTGAAAACGCCTAAGAATGACTCGGTCCGACCTACTAAGGATCGGGTTAAAGAAAGCATTTTCAATAAATTATTCAATATTGTGGATGGTTATGAAAATAAAGTCGTGATGGATCTTTTTGCGGGAACGGGAAATATGGGACTGGAGTGTTTGTCCCGGGGAGCCCAGAAGGTAGTGTTTATTGATAATAATTATAAACAGATAAAATTGATCAAAAATAATCTGGAAATGCTCGGTGTGGACAAGTCCAAATATCATGTGGTCAAAGCCGACGCTCTTAAAATTGACTACAATATTTATCAGCCTGATATAATTTTTGCTGATCCGCCCTATAAAATGGAGAATGTTGACAGAGTCTTTGAAAAATTTGATCAACTAGAAAAAGAGACCTTGATAATTTTTGAAATTTCCCGGCATTATGATATTCCGGAATTTTTTGAAAAATATTTAATTTCTGAAAAAGAGTATGGTTTTACTCAAGTTAACATATTTAAGAGATAAATTATGAAAACAGCAATTTACCCGGGTAGCTTTGACCCAATAACCAATGGCCATCTTGATATTCTCAAACGAGGGGCTACAATTTTTGACAAAGTTTATATAGCAGTTGTTGATAATGTCAGCAAAGATCCCTTTTTCTCATCGAAGGAAAGGGTTGAATTGATCAAAGGATGCACTCAGGATTTTGATAATGTGGAAATCGATAGCTTTAAAGGTTTGGTCGTAGATTATGCAAAAAAGGTTAATGCTTCCGTTATAATACGTGGTTTAAGACAAGTGACAGATTTTGAGTATGAATTCCAGATGGCTTTGATGAACCGCCAGCTCAATGATGATATTGATACGATATTTTTAATGCCTAACGAAGAATATACCTATTTAAGTTCCAGTGTAGTTCGGGAAATTGCTGAATTTGAAGGAGATATTGAACGTTTTGTACCACCCAATGTACTGCAAGAATTGAAAAATAAATTAAGGAGCTCTTAGATGAATCTGATCGAGGAAATACGTGAACAAGCCCGATGCAAAGATAAAAAGATCGTTCTACCTGAAGCTGATGATGAACGCATTCTCCAGGCTGCCGATATATTATCCCGGGAAAAAATAGCCACTCCAATTCTAATAGGAGATGAAAAGGTAACCAAAGCAAAGTTAGCAGATCTGGATCTCGATCCTGAAAATATCATTATATTGGATCCTGAAAAATATGAACGTTTTGATGATTTTGTTGATATCTATTATAAAAAACGCGAGCATAAAGGCATTAGCAAAGAAAATGCTCGTAAAAATATGCTGGAGAGAAATTTTTTCGGTACTATGCTGGTTGAAGAAGGACTGGCTGATGGTTGTCTGTCAGGTGCTTCTACTCCGACTGGCGATGTTTTGCGCCCTGCCCTTCATATTCTGGGTACAGCAGAAGGCGTTAAAACTGTTTCCAGCGATATTCTTATGATTCTGCCTGATGAAAGAATTCTAAGTTTTGCCGATTGCGCTGTGATTCCTGATCCTACTCCTGAACAACTCGCAGACATTGCAATTGCCACTGCCCAAACTCATAAAAAATTAGTCCAGGAAGAACCTAAAGTGGCTATGCTCTCATTTTCTACTAAAGGTAGTGCCAAGCATGAAAAAGCAGAAAAAGTGATCAAAGCCACTCAAATTGTAAAAGAAAAATCTGATATTCTTGTTGATGGCGAACTTCAAGCTGATGCTGCGATAGTAGAATCTGTTGGTGAACGCAAAGCACCGGGCAGTCCTGTTGCTGGCCACGCTAATGTGCTGGTTTTTCCTGATCTTGGTGCTGCAAATATTGGCTACAAACTTGTCCAGCGAATCGCTCAAACCGAAGCTGTAGGACCGGTTATTCAAGGGCTGGCTAAACCAATGAATGATCTCTCTCGAGGTTGTAGTGTTGATGATATTGTTAATGTATCTGCAATTTTGTGTAATCTTGGCTAAATATAGGGGTTGTACCAATGCCGACTTATGATTATATCTGTAAAAAGTGCGGACATGAATTTGAGGAATTCCATTCAATTTCCGATGATCCTGTCAAAATTTGCCCTGAATGTGGGCATGCAAGTGTAGAAAGAAAAATTACTGGAGGAACTGGATTAATATTTAAAGGATCTGGTTTTTACATTACTGATTATTCTGATGGAAATGCGGGCAATGCAAATTCCAGCAATTCTTCAGATTCTTCTTCGACTTCTAAAGCAACTGAAACTGCTGATACCAAATCTACAGCATCTTCCTCAAGTCAAACCGCAACTGAAAAATAGGAGGTAATTTCTCCAGTCATTTAAACTGGAGTTGCCTGGTTATACCAGTTATATAGTTGTTTTTACAACTAAGAGATGGAATAGATTTGAAATAAATTAGCCTGATTGATCAGCATAGATCAATCAGGCTTTTTAGTTTATGAAATTTTGGACAAAATTTTATCTAAGTTATTTCCTAAACCATTTCTTTAATTTTATCCAGAAATTTTTTCTCAATCATCTGATCAGCATTCTGGTAAATATTATTAATTAATTCCGGCAGATCCTGTTCTTCTCGATCCCAGTATTTTTCCAGTACCTCATCATCTATATCATCGGCCACTTTGTTTAAAACAAGGGCGGATAAAATCAGATCATCAGCATAACCTACTGCTCCCCAGATTTCTTCTGGAATATGATCAAAAGGAGATACAAAGTAGGCAACAACTGGTGCGAGTTTTCCCTTGATTTCGCTGTCAACATTTCTGTCCAGCGAAAGATTGCAGATCAATTTGAAAATATCAGGAGTATATTTTATATAGTCACGCCACCTATACTCTTGACCCTCTTTAGATTGTAACCAGTTTTTGATCTTTTCATTTAAATTGTCATAATATTCTTTATGCTGTTTTGGCATAATAACTCCTTGCTAAATTTCTAATTTATTACTTATTACTCTTTCTTGAATAGTTTTTTGTTTATCATCTGTGTTAAATATAGATACATCTCCAATTAATTTCAAATCGGGACCAAATTTTATATCACCTCTGACCTTGAGACTTTTACAGTTGAGCATAGATGGGGGACCAGCGGGAAACCGAGCCTCCATCTCATCAATCAATTTGTAGTAATCGGTATCCAGATCGATGTCACATTCGTTTAGTTCGCGCTCAGGGTTTCTAATAATCTCAAAGTCTTCAGTAAGCAAGTAATTATCAGATCGAATATTTAAAAGAGAGTTGGTTTTTTTAACAGGCATGAAACGTTTTTTCGATACTTCAATGGCTTGAGAACCTTTGAAAGCGGCGATAGCGGAACCCATTGCTGTTTCTAGTTGAAAAACTTCTGCCGTCGATGGATCGCGAGGATCAAGATGCTTTTCATTACAGATCATGGGTAAAATCATGCCTTTTTCTGTGGAATCCATCTTTTTCTTGAGCGCTTCCAGATTAAACCAGAGGTTATTGGTGTTGAAATATTTATACTTTTTTATGTTTTGAAAATCCTGTAATTCCTTTTCAGGACATTGAGCAATTTCTCGCAAAATTAACTGCCCATCATTTTGTTGCCGGGCCAGATGACCGCCTTTTTTATCAGCAGGTTGACGTCGAGCAACTTCCATCATAAAGGGTAATCCCTGGTCAGCAAAATAACCTAATAGCGGTTTATCAATCACGCCACCTAGATTATCAGAATTGGAGACAAAAGCATATTTATAGCCTTTTTTCAGCAGTTTTTCAAGCATCCCACTTGTTACCAGAGCATTATAAATATCACCATGTCCGGGGGGACACCATTCATGCTGCTTGTCTTCGGGATGGTGGGCTGGACTTAGATCTTTTTGTAGAATCTTGGGTACTTTATGCTGAACAAAATCAAAAGGCAGATCGTTCTTAAGTTCCGAATATTGCTTCATCACATCTATAGAATCCTGACGAGTATTAAAGCTGTTCATAAGTACAAGAGGAATATCATCGCGAATAGCCTGGTGAATAATAATATCGAGAAAGGAATAGCCATCTTTCACTTTTAACAGAGATTTGGCTTTGTTTAATCCCATGCTCGTGCCCAAACCACCATTGAGTTTGATCATTACGGTGCTGCTGAGATACTTTTTGCCTAATTTACTATATTTTTCATCTAGATTTTTGGTACTGGGTAGTTGTCCAACAGGCTCAATACTGTCCTCTGAAATCAAACCTCCGGATTGCCCCATCTCTGCCAGTCTGGTATAATAGTGCTTAAAATTATTAATAACCAGTTGCGGCAAATTTTCTTTCTGCATTTTATTTTTAATTGTTCCAAACTTTCGGCTGTCAAAATGATTTGAATTCATCTTTATTCCATAGTCAAGTAGATTATTGTATTAGGTAATTTAATATTTCCTGCTCTGTATTTCAAATAGGTTGTTGCTTTGAGTTTGGTATAATTTAGTGATGATCTTTTGCACCTATTGCTTGATAACTTTTGTAGAACCCAGTGTGCGAATGTCCTCGTCTTCAACAGTACCATAATAGGTTAAAACTCCGCTTCCAGTCATAGAGCCTTCCAGTCTGCCACCTGCCATATTAATGTCGATTGAATTAGCGCCAAAACTCTGAATTGTGGCATTTTCCACTTTACAATTAGCCAGGTCAGCATTAGAAGCACCAAAACATTTGAGACTCAATTCCTGTATACTTGAGTTTTTCGCAAATAGTTCACAATCACCTGTCATTTCTATATCTAGAAAATCCATCTGTAGATCAGATATATTTACCCGGGCTGCATTATCAATTTCCAATTCCTCAAGGTCAGGCATTTCTATTGCAATGCTGATTTTCTCAGTCATTTTAGATTTTAAGATAGTTGGTGAACTAATATTTAAACGATTGCTTGATTGGTCAATATTCAGGGTCTTACTCTCGAGAATATCTCTAGGAGCAGTAACTACTACCTGATAATTGTCAGAGCCTGTAATGTTTACAACTCCGTTTAATTCCAGTTCCAGTTCATCAAAATCCTTGAAATCAAAAGTCTTGTCAATTTTCTCAGAATCCAGCATTTCTTCCAGATTGGCGACATTATCTTCATCTTCATATTTTATAATGTCACCAATAACGGCTTTAAAACGGAACATAAATACTGTAAAAATGATCAATAAGATAGCACCTGTTGCTAACAGAATTTTATTTGATAGTTTCATTATCAACTCCTTTATTTACATGTTTCTGGTATAATGTCTCTAGTTCTTGCAGGTTAATATCAAGTAGTTCCATTTTTTTAAAAACCTGGGGAAGTTGTTTTCCCAGGAATTTATCTTTTTCCTGCTGAAGTACTTTGCTCTTTGCTTTTGGATCGATGAAATAGCCAATTCCTCTTTTATTATAAATAATGTTCTGATCCTGAAGCTCAGAATAAGCGCGCATCACAGTATTAGGATTGACCTCCATATCAACAGCCAGTTCCCGAATAGAAGGTACGCGTTCATCACTCTTTAGCTTTTCATTGAGAATGTTCTCCCGGATATATTCCTCTATTTGAACATAGATGGGTTTATCATTTCTGAATTTCATATCAAACCTCTTTTTCTTTTAATCTGAGGTAGGTCATTACCCAGAAATAGGGAGCTAGTATCCAGTTGAATACAAAACGGACAGTTGTGTAAATATTTTCTGCAAATTGAGCAACATTACCTACTGATATATCAAAATTTATATGTTTAAAATGGAGATTGCCGAGCAGCAATTTAAATCCGATAGTTGTATAAAAAGAAAAGAGTATGGAAATCACAAACCAGACCAGAATTATTTTTAGAAAAGCGTGTTTTTTAAAATATGCTCCCGCAAACAGGAAAATGGACTGCACAATAAAGTAAACGCGAGCAAATTCCCAGTTAAAGCTGAATTCTCCATTGGAAGTTCCAAAAAGAAAACCATTGACACCTTTTAAAATTAAAGTCAAAAGAGCGAAGTAGATGAAGGCTAGCAGAATATAAAATATGTTAGTAATGAGAAACTTTGACAGAAATCTTTCCAGCTCAGAAGCAGGAGTGGTAAGATAGATAAGTCCTTTTTGCGGATCATGCATTTCAACAAATACAGAACTGCTGAAGATAAAGCCAACGATAAGAAAAAGTGAGTAATAGGTCTGGACAGGAATGTAAGGGTTTCCGGAAATAATGCCAGGTAATAGATCAATGGCTGTCAATACTCCGGTTATGGCTCCCAAAGTAATCAACCAGGTGCGATAATGGCGGAAAATATCATTCTTTATTTGTAAACCAAGACGTTTAAAATTTATATATCTATTAAGTTTCATAGAGCACCTCTCAAATTATGATTTGTCAGTATTCTGGAAGATCTGATTGATCTTCGCTTTGTTATTGATGACCGCATTAAATATTGTCTCCACATCCAGAGCACTGCTATCAATATTTTTGTTTTCAGTTACTATTGAATAGCCTCCCAATGTGCTTTCTGAATATAGAACTCCTTCTTCCGGTAATTCATCAACAACTTGAATAGCTAGATTCTCTGAAATTTCATCAAGACTATGATTAAAAATGATTTTGCCTTCATCAAGAATTACGATTGGATCGATGAGCTGGTCAATATCCCGAACCTGATGAGTGGAAATAATAAAGGATCGTTTACTATTTATTGAGGAAGCCAGTACCTTGCGAAATTTACTCTTGCTAGGAATGTCCAACCCGTTTGTGGGTTCATCCAAAATCAAAATATTACAATTAGTGGCCAGGCCGAAGGAGATCAGGAATTTTTTCTTCTGACCATAGGAAAAAGAGGATAGATTGCCTTTGTCTGGAATTTCAAATTCCTGAATATAATCATTCAAATCCTGCTGACTGAAATTGGGATAAAAAGGAGCATAAATATTGATAAACTCCTTGATCTTAATAGGTGGTGTATAGAATTCTTCTGGCACAAAATAGAGTTTGTTAAGAAAATCGGGATACCGTTTGTAAGTGTCATATCCATAAGCCCGGCAATCGCCTTTTTTGGGAAAACGTAAACCTGCTATGATCTTTAATAAAGTCGTTTTGCCTGCTCCATTTTTACCAAGCAGGCCGTGAACACAGCCATCATTAAGCTGTAGATCAAGATCTCTGAAGAGTTGATCTTGTTTGGGGTAGTTAAAAGTTAAATTTTCAATTTTAATCATATCGTCTCTCCTTGTTAGTGTCATATATCAATAATACACTAGTATATTAAAACCCTGGGGGATTAATGTCAAGCCTTTTTTTTAATTTTTTTTATTCTTTCAGCGAAAATTACCTTAAACTTAACAACCAGAAAATATTGAAACATAGAGGAGAAAAAATTATGATACGCTTACCTTTTAAAGATAGTAATGAATATTTTGATTTGGAGCCTTCCAAAATAATCGCCCTGGGACTCAACTATTTGGATCACATAAATGAAAGTGTTTCCCGCCAGACCAGTAAAAAGTCTGGAATTCCGAAAGAGCCAGTTCTATTTAATAAAACGCCTAATGTTTTGATAGAAAATTGTGCGGATATTATTATTCCCAGGTTTTTAGAACGCTATGAATTTGAAAATCCTCGTGTTGATTATGAAGCCGAACTGGCCATTATTATCAACCAAAAAACCAGCAGTGTAGCTGAGGAAGATGCCTTTGATCATATTTTGGGTTATACATGTATGAACGATGTCAGCCAGCGCAATCTTCAGACTGGAGATGACTCCGGATGGTTTAGAGGGAAATCACTGGATACTTTTGGGCCGATCGGCCCTGTTATTGCTCGTCCAGAGCAGATTAAAGCCCCGCAAAATTTGAAAATTGAATGCCGTTTGAATGGAAAAACAGTGCAATCTTCCAATACATCTCAAATGATATTCAAAATTCCTGAAATAATCAGTTTTATATCTAAAAATTTTACTCTGGAGCGCGGCGACGTAATCATGACTGGAACCCCTGCCGGAGTTGGTCCCCTTAGTGAAGGAGATATTGTAGAGATTGAGATTGAGGATATTGGGATTTTGAAAAATGGTGTTGTTGATAAGATGTAAAAATAGTGGTCCTGGTCAGACCAGAAAGCGATCAGCTTTCTTGACCGGCTTGTTTAAAATAGGAAATAAAAAAATGTATCTTTTTTGTTAATTTTTTTCCAATCGTGGTTTAACAAATAAAAGCGAAAAATTTACAAAACTTTAACCAAAATTTAACAGTCAAATTTTGACTATTAAGTAGAAATTTATTATCTTACCGTGCTTGAAGATATTTATCATCAATGGGATTTAAAATATAACTATCTGGAAGCGATATGGGGAATAGAAAAAATGTCGTCATTTTAATTGCCGATAGCTTACGCTATGATTCAGTATTTTCATCAAAAAACAGAGATGGAATGCTGCCTTATCTTTACAAAAATTCATACACATATAGGAATGCTTTTTCAGCAGGCTGTTGGACATTACCTGCCACCGCCAGTATTTTCACAGGCAAACTACCCCATCAACATCAGGCTACTACCCGCACTAGAATGGCTCTTGATACCGATACTCCTGCTTTACCTGAAATACTTGGCAAGAAAGGATATGAAAGTATACAAGTTACTGCCAATCCTGTAACCACTCATATTTTTGGTCTTGATCGAGGCTTTGATCGTATGGAACGCTCCTGGGTCCATTTTGACTTTGGCAACCAACCAGGATTGGATACTTTTTTATTACTAGGAAAACGTAGAATCAGAAAACGGTTTTTAAAAGGTGATTTTATAACTGGTAAGATCACCGAAGATGTTCAGGCTGGTCGGTCGTGGTTTAATTCTTTTGCAGATCTACAACTGGCAAGAAGTATAGATATTCTTGATGAGAATACTCGTCGGAATAAACCAACATTTTTATTTATTAATTTGATGGAAACTCATTTTCCCTACCATATTGCTGATAGTTTCAAAACTCTTTCGCCCGGTATATTCAGCAAAGTAAATGAGATAAAAAGTCTATACCATCTGGTCAATCAAAGTTGGTTAAAAACTGGTAAGAGTTATATTAGTACCTATATGCTAGATCTTTTGAAAAAGCGGCAGCGTTTATCGTGGAAGCGACTGGCAGAAAAAGTGGATAGTTTCTTTAAGATTATTAGAGATAAATTTCCAGAAACGCTATTTGTTTTTGGTTCCGATCATGGTGACAATTTTGGAGATGAGGGCTGGAAGTATCATTTCAGTAATCTTACTGAGGCTGGAAATCGAGTTCCCCTTTTTGTGGCCCCGCCAGGCAAAAAAAATAAACAGGAAGTAAAAAAATCAGTATCAAATCGAAGATTGTTTAATTATATTTTAAATTTTGCTAAAGGGAAAAATCAGGGAGTACCGCTATTTGAACATGAGAGGTTGCCTGTTTTACAAAGCTTCTGGTATGATATGCATGGGAACACCCATCCCCAGTATCAGTTTGATCAATTCGGATTTATTCGTGGAAAAGAACGTTATGTTTATAACAAAAATTGGAAAAAATATAGAATCGAGAAGATCACTAAAAAATTCCCCGAGTATGAAAAAATTGATGGTAATCCAATTTATGATCTTGATTTTTTACCAGTTCAAAAACAAAATCTAGTTAAACAACACCAAAATTTTATCGCCTTTAGCGAAGCAATTTCATAAACCAATATTATTTTTCTATCTTTATTGCCAATTTTTTATTACTTTATTTAGGTATGCAAATATTTATTGAAATTCATATGCCCATAAATCAAGTCTCTTTGTCTTGAGGAAAATCTTTTTCAGGACTAAAATTTGATCTGTAGCTCAAAGCATAACCGGCTTTTTTGGATTATAATCAATGGACAAACCATCAAATCTATAAAATCAAATTGGTTCTGAATTCTATACAGGATCAGTGCAGATATTTATGCAGAAAATAGTTCACCGCTATTCAAATAAAATTTCAAAGGTTTTAAGGCCTGGATATTCCCCCTTTAAAAAATTATTTTGTAAATTTTCAAAGGAAATAATTATATGACAGGTAAAAAGAAAATATTTGTAATTGACACCAATGTTATTCTTCATGACAGCAGTTGTTTGCGGCAATTTCAGGAGAATGATATCGTGATTCCAATTACTGTTCTGGAGGAGTTGGATCAGTTTAAAACCGGAAATAGAACTATAAATTATCACGCCCGTAAGTTTTTACGGGAAGTTGATGACCTTAGTGCTCACAAACTTTTCAATGGAGGCGTTAAAATTGGGCCGGGCATGGGGCGCATATCTGTTAAAAATGAAGAGGAAATGGCACCGGCTATTCGCAAAAATTTTGCTGCTGACAAACCTGATCATCACATCCTTAATATCACCTATTTGCTGAAACAGGATCAGAAAGACAAGCAGGTTGTTCTGATATCAAAAGATGTTAATTTAAGAATGAAAGCCAAAGCTCTGGGCTTGTTATCGGAAGATTATACAACTGATCATGTTCGCAATCTGGCCAAACTTTATAAAGGACATCGTCTCATAGAAAATGTTCCTGGACAGATAATTGACATGATGTATCAAAGACCCTATCGGGTTCCTTTTGGAGAATTGAAAATTGATCCGAATCCCATTAATAATGAGTCTTTTATTATTCGTAATACTGAAAAATCAGCGTTGGTCTATTATAATCCCCGGGAAGAGGTCTATGAACATATTGATAAACGGCCGGCCTATGGTATCACACCCCGGAATGCGGAGCAAATTTTTGCTCTCAATCTTCTATTGAATCCCGATATTAGCCTGGTAACTATGACCGGTAAAGCAGGTACTGGAAAAACGCTCCTTACTCTGGCTGCTGCTCTAGAAATGCGGCGTAATTACAATCAGATCCTTATGGCTCGTCCGATTGTGGCTCTGAGCAATAAGGACCTGGGCTTTTTGCCAGGTGATGTTACCGAGAAAATTCGTCCCTATATGCAACCTCTTTATGATAATCTAGGCGTTATTCGAGACCAATTCAGCGCTAATTCCAATCAAGTTCAAACGATTAGCCGAATGCTGGAGAATGAAAAATTACTGATCACTCCTTTAGCCTACATTCGCGGTCGAAGTCTGGTAAAAATATTTTTTATTGTCGATGAAGCCCAAAATTTGACTCCCCATGAAGTCAAAACTATAATCACCCGAGCTGGTGAGGATACCAAAATCATATTCACAGGAGATCTGCACCAGATCGATCATCCCTATCTAGATCAACATTCTAATGGATTGGCCTATCTGATTGATAAAATGCATGGACAGGAAATCTTTGGCCACATTAATCTGGAAAAAGGCGAGCGCTCTCAATTAGCAGAATTAGCCAGCAACCTTCTTTAAATAATTTTTTGAAATAATAATTTTGGAGTAAGTGTTGGAGTACATTGACTATGTCAATGCAACCAATATGAGCTGGCTCACAATTCTTAAGAAATTTGAAACAAATTACAATTTATAATAGTATAAATATTTTGTAAATTGGTGGGATTATTTGGAAAGTTATAAAATGGAGTTGGCTGATGCGAAAAATAATGTTTTTAATACTTGGAATAGCCTTATTTATGAGCTGTTCGCAAAAAATTGGAGTTGGGCTAAGAGAAGATTTCTCCCCTGAAATAAAAGTCGAAACCGGCCAGGATTTTCCTGAACTGCAAGCAGAAAAAATTATAACGAAATTAAAAATTGAGGATAAGACCTTCCCTATCGAAACCAGTGATGGTGAAACTACTGTAAAAATTCCCAGAAAGTATAAAAAATATTTGAAAGAAGGTAAAGGCCAGCCAGTTGATAGTGATCAATGGCAGATTTCCTATGATCAGGAGGCCAATAAATTACACATTCTCCCAAAAACAAAAACTATAGAAATTCAGTGCCAAAAACAAAATCCTGAGAATTTTGCAAAATATATTGATTTTGAACAGCAGGATTTTGATTCCCTTGAGGTTGTCTTTCAGAATAATACTCTTCCAGAAAGCAGATTGCAAACCACAGTTGGATCTGATACCACCGGCCCATCGATTTTAGAGCTGCAGGTCCCGATCTGGGAATCCATTCAGGAATCCGATTATAAAATAAAGATTATGCGACCTTTTTATGAGGAGTATATCCAGACTTTAACTGCTATACCAAATAACCAATTAAAATTGGGGCTCAGTCGTTCAGAACTTAAGGTCCGGCTGATAAATAAGGAAAACAGCGTTTTTATGCCCGATCAAATCTATGTAGAGAATGCTACAGGCCAGCAGGAAACTTTTCTGACGACAGAAATTGAGGGCGGTATCAGCCTTTACGATCTGGAATTTCCGGTCAAAGTTTCAGCCTCACAATATAAATGGCAACTTTTCAATTATAAAGATGAAAAGATAGATTTTCAGGTTTACAATAAGCCCGGGCAGTATCAACTCTATTATCTGGAAAAAGAGCGTGAATTACCAATTGTTCTCTATGATGTTTCCCGAGACCAAATCGACCGTAATAGTTTTGAGAACTGGGTAGTTAATAAAATGCAAAAAATTGATAACATCTTTCTATATATTACAAATGGTTATGAAAATGTTTTTAATACTGATAACACTGACTATAATACCGTTATTAACCGTATTTATCGTATGCGGCCCCAGACCAGTAATATTCTAGAGTCAATTGAACGCTTTACATTGACTCTCAAAAGGAAGGATATTTTGGAGAATTATCTCAACAATCCAGTTGAATATGGCCAAAAATTGCAGCCCCACTATTATCTCTTTATCTCTGGGGATAATGTTGAACGACTGTCCACAGCTATCAACCATTTTACCGAAAAATTAAACCGGGTAGATATTCCTGCTGATCGTTTAACAATTTATGTAGATCAGGAATATTCTGGTTCAGATTTCATCAATAGTTTAAAAGACCGCAAATTTGAAATAAAAACATTATAGATCAAATTATAGAAAATAACTGGAGGAAGAATGTTTAAGAAACAAAAGGTTTTAGCTTTATTTTTAATTATAATATTCATAATACCCTTGTCTGCCAATCCTCTGGAAGGCAGGAAAATCAAATATCTACCTATGAAATACAATCAACCGGTTTCTGATGATAGCCTCAATGTTGATGTTAGTGAGGCGGGGCAAGGCGAACGAATGTCCATTGTCTGGGAAGTATATTCAGATAGAGCCAATAATCCTACCTATCATGCCCCTGATGGACAGGAATATAAGAAGGCTGATTTTTTAGAATTGTTCTTCGTACTCGAGGAAAGAGAAAATTTTCTGCACATTGTCAAAGATCCGAATCTGAATAAGGATACGCTTTCGGCTCAGGCTGAAGATTATGGCTGGATCCCTCGTGATAATTTATTGCTTTGGTCAAATAATCTGGTTACAGAGAAGGGCCGTATCAATCGTAAAGCCATGATTCTGAATACTGTCGAACAATTGAAGACTGAAAAAGAGGGTGACAAACCAGATATAGTAAGATTCAAAAAAGCGCCCGGACTGGGTTCCCCTCTAACCGGCGAAGAATCGCGGCTCTTTCAGTTTTTCTATATATTTAAAAAATCTGAGGATGGACAACATCTGCTACTTGGAAAAAATAGTTTCTTTGGAGCCACTTCTGTTAATTCTGTGATCAAAGGCTGGGTTCCTAATGATCGCTCCGTCCTCTGGTTCAATCGAGTTGCTATTGAGCCTAACTGGGAATACGAGGCAGTTCAGGAGCGAAAAGAAGGCAAGAAAGCCAAATTTTTCAGCAATATTGATGCTGCTCGAGGATATAAGCTGGGAGCCAACCAGGATAAAAAAGAAATTATCTGGGCTAATGATCCGCTTACTACAGAACGATTGATAGGAGAATGGCGAAGATTCCCTGTTCTGCGCAAAGATCCTGCTGATCCTGTTATCCTCAATACTGGTGTAATGGGCGATATCTACACTGAACAGGGCAAAAAGTTGGCTGAAATGAGTGAAAAAATTGCCAAAACACAGAATAAGATCGATAAGATCATTAGTAAAAAAAGAAAAATTAAGATCGTATTTGTTGTTGATGGAACCCGCAGTATGCAAAAAGTGTTCAAAGCCGTTTCCAGTGCAATACATAATTCAACTCAGGATCTAAATCTGGAATATCGCAATAAATATGGTGAAAATGCTATTGACTTTGCCGGTGTGATCTATCGTGATTATTCCGAAGACAGAATGCGCAGAGTCCGCACACGTGGATTCCAGAGTACCCAATCTTTTGACAGTTTTTTCAATCCTGAGAAAGCCCGTGATGTGAATAATAATACTCATGCTGAAGCTCCCTATTTAGGTTTGGAAACTTCGTTGAAAAGTCTGGGATTAAAGCAGAATGAAACCAATGTGGTCATACTGCTTGGCGATGCTGGGAACCACGTTCCCGATCAAGGTGGCCGCACTCCAGAAAAAATAGCTGATCTCATGGCCGAGAAATATTGTCATTTTATTTCTATTCAGGTTCACAAACCTTCTGTTAGCAAAGTTTATGACAATTTTACCAAACAAAGCAAAGATATAGCACTCAGAGCAGCAGAAAAGTATCGTAAA
Source organism: bacterium (assembly GCA_035312185.1). Classification (GTDB taxonomy): domain Bacteria; phylum Fidelibacterota; class UBA2242; order UBA2242; family JAFGTP01; genus JAIPHI01. The sequence continues at coordinate 9,024 of DATGCI010000069.1, read as the reverse complement.
ATATTGTCAAATAAATATGAAGGTCTTTTTAATTTATCAGAACTGGAATGGAGCGAAAATAATAATAATTTCAACCTAAAAGAATCACCTCTGGCTGCCAAAGTTATCGCTATGGAAGACGGCGAAGCTATGAATCAGTCCAACATTCAGGATGAAATTGAAAAATTCATTGCTGGTGTGGATGCCAGTAATGACAGCCTGATAGCCAGAATTAATCGAATCGTTGCTGGAGCTAGTTATGTTGACGAACAGAAAAAAGCGGAAATGAACGATGATGGCGATTTTTATACCTTACCATTCTCAGAAGGAATTTGGGCTGTTTTTCAGCAGAGTGGATTGAGTGTAGATGAATTGGCCACACTCAAAGTAAACAAGTATCAGATCTACACGCCCGGCTATACATCGATGCAAGTGGAAGGTCAACAGCATGATCAATTTCAAAGAGTCCTGCTTATGGATGCAACTGAATTAGGTGATCTTGAACGCTCTTTGCGAGAATTGAGAAGCGCAACAACCGGTAGTCAAAGAAGGGAAGCTCTCTACAATACCTGGCTTCAGATTCTGAAAGAATATCTAGGTGAAACTGGTAATGTCAAGTTTAAAGAACTGACAATGGAAGAGATCAATAGAAAACTCTGGGAGTTGCCGGGAGCTGGTTCCATGATTGGTGATCTGAAATTGAAAAATATATATGATGAAAGTAAACTGACTGACGCCGAATTAAACAGATATATTAAATCGATTCTGGAGAAACATAACAAAATACAGAGTATATTTTTCTCACAGGATTATAGATATGGTTTTCGATCTAATGAAAGACCATATTACTGGATTAAGGAAGATCTGTTACCTTAAAATTTAATATCAAATCAAATAGATCTCATTCTAACTTGAAAGCCCGTATAGCAAACGGGAAATGAATACGAGGAGTAATGTCAGAAACTCTTTTTACGATTCGAAATTTGAAAAGAGCCTTTGATGACAAAGTGGTTCTGGATATTCCAGAACTCCATCTTCCCAAAGGAGAAACAGTTTGCATAGTTGGGGAATCAGGCTGTGGTAAAACAACATTGCTGGAATTGCTAGGGCTTATGAACTTTCCCGATGAACAGGATATTGGATATAATGATATTGATCTGGCTCTTCAAATTGACAAGTCCAAATATCAATACAAAGATGATCTCTGGAATTATGAAAACAAAATGGCCGGGGTAAGAAAGAACTATTTTAGTTTTCTCTTTCAAGAGTCTAATCTTTTCCCCAATCTCAATATGGAGGAAAATGTAATTCTGCCCGCACTTATTCAGGGATCAGGAGATCATAAACAGTGGGAACAGGAACTTGATCAATTATTTGAAAATATTCAACTCTCTCACCGGCGCTTTTATGATGTCAAACATCTTTCAGTAGGGCAGAGGCAGCGAGCGTCCTTTGCCAGAGGTGCTTTTCGGGATCATGAAGTTCTGTTTGCTGATGAACCTACAGGAAATCTGGATCCTTTTAATGCTTCAAAAGTTTTTAATCTGATAACCCGCCATGTTGACCAAGATAAAAAAAATAGCGCAGTTATTGTCACCCATAGTCTTGATATGGCTTTAAAACATAGTGATCGAATAGTAGCTTTGACCAAAGATGGTTACTGTGATAATTCTCAATCTTACTATCAAAAAAATGGAGAATGGCACAGTATTAGAGGTAAAATTGGCAGCAGTGATCAAGCCAAAAAAGAAATAACTAAGATTGTTGATACTGAAAAACAAATTGAAAATAAAATAGTTGACGGAAAATCAAGGCAAAAAAAATGGCATACTTTCGAGAAATTTTTTGGAGAAAAATACAAAGAAGATTTTGCCCTATATGATTCAGTAAAAGGCGGATTGTCCGGATTGAATTTAAAGGCAATTTTGATTCTATTGATTCTTTTTACCGGAATTTGTGCTATTGGTTTTGCAAATGGCAGCCTGGCCGACCTTTCTCGCCGAATGTCAGATCCTTTTGTTAATTGGCTGGATGTTGAATTGACTGATGAATATCGCTATAATGCTGAAAAATTGATCAAACCATTAAAACAACCTGATATCGGTGAGGAATATAATATTAGTCAGATATCTCGATTTTCTCAGTATGCTCTTTTGATCCAGGACCTGCATTCTGATGGCTCCCGTTTTGTCAGAGGCCGAACTATTGACCATGATGATCAGATTTTATCCAAACTGAGTTCACCGGATTTCCTGATTCGAGGATCAGTATTTTCAGATGAAAAAGATCTGGGATTGGTGGTAAGTGAGGATTTTTTCTCTACCTTTGGCTATGATAAAAATGCCCTTTTTGTCAATATGACTTACAGTTCTGAGAATGCTGAATATTCTGTACCTGTTCCTATTCAGGGAGTTGTAAAAGAACTACCTGGCGATAACAAATTTTTATCCACCAATTATTTCAAATATGAACGCTATCATAGCAAAAGCTATCCTCAACCTTTCAATCCTGTAGGAACTGATCGTTTGATTCTGTTTACACCCGGCAGTGAGCAACAGGCTTTTACTTTGTTGGACAGTTTGGAAAGATTTTTACGAAACAGGGAGTCTATTACTGAAGGCAAACTACTTAATTTCGCTGGCGATCCTCAGCCCTACAATCGCACCTGGAAAAAGGGCTTCGTAATCCCTCTCAGTTTTTCTCAGCCCGTAGATGTTGATGATCTTGATAAAATTTTCAATAATATAATAGAATCGGGGAAATTTGACGGATTTAATCTAACTCAGATGTACAATACCAATTTTGATAATCGGGCTAAAGCTCCTTTTGTAAAAGACAGATTATCATTAAATCTTGGTTCTATAGATAAAGTTTTTGAGTTAAAACGCTATTTACAAAGCGAATTTAACATTAAACTGGATGTGGCTCGAGTAGAGCTGCTCAAAAATTTTAATCGGGTCAAAAAAATTACAATTACCTTATCCTGGACAATTATATTCTTTACAATATTCTCAGTCAGTATTTTTATATTTTTCTATCTCTATATTAATCTTTACAAACAGCGTGTTCATCTGGGGTCGCTGAAAGCTTTTGGACTTACTAAAGATAGACTTCAGAAATTTTATCTCAGCAAAATGTTAAAATTTATTGCTAAAATTACTCTGATCGCCATAATAGGAGCTGCTCTGGCAGGGTATTCTGGTTTGATTCGCGAAATTTGGTCAGCGCTAACTCAGTCAGAATCGGACGCTCTTTATTTTCAGCTTATTGATTTTAAAAATATTACCAATATAAAAAATCTATCCTTACTTTCTTTTATCGTCTTTCTATTTCTTGGCGGTTATTATAGTGTAAAAATTTCCAGTAATAAAATCCTGGATGTCAGTCCCGGAGATCTGGTTAAAGATCGGATATAAAGCACTGCTGGTGATTTATTTCATTAATCAGATTTCTATTTCTTAAATTTTAAACTTGACAACTTGGCCTTGAAAGTTGGGTCTTTATTCAGTAAGTTAGATTGGTATAGAATTAAACTTGTTTCTGGATGAGACGTAAATATATTATATTAATTTTTCTTGTTTTTTGCCTTGTTCTCCTATCAGGTAATGATATATCTTTTTACGAGGAATATCTTGATATTTTTATTAAGGATACTACCTGTGTATTAAGGGGGAAATATTATCTAAAAAATGCAACTGATCATAATATAAACTTTCCAATTTATTATCCCATTGCCATTGATACCCTCCAATATTATCCAGAATCCATCAAAATTCAGAATCATAAAAGTCAGTCTATAAAACATTCCCACAAAGCAAAAGGCGTCAATTTTTCAATTCCTCTCCCGGCAGATACAATTATATTCATTGAAATTGAGTATGAGCAAAGAATAGTACAAAATCAGTTCGAATATATTGTCAAATCTACTCGAAGCTGGGGAAAACCCTTACAATATGCCCGGGTGAATATTCATGTTCCGGAAAAATATAAATTAACCAGTACGTCCTTCTCTTATAACGATGTAATAAAAGATGAAAATGAATTGATATATGTTATTGAAAGAGAAAACTTTTTTCCTGAAAAGAATATTATGATAAAATGGAAGGAAAAGTGAAATTTAAAAAGGCGATAATTGGCTATTTTGTATTTTTGATAACATTTGCAAATCTAAATTTTGGCAATATAATGCCTTCTTATGGAATAAGCGAGTTCATGTTTGATTCTACTGGATGGAAAATTGAACTATATTCTCATTGGAAAGATTCATTAAATATCGATAGCAGTTATTACCTTACTTCACTTGAGGATACGGCTTATTTTAGTATTGATACTTTAAAATATTTCAGCCCTAATGGCAATGAGTATGATCCGGTCTTGAGTGTAATTACAAATAGTAGTTTGTATTCTGATCTTGAAATTAATGAAAGGCAAGATACAATACGAATACATGGACCTGAATTTTATGTTGATTCTTTGCAAGAAAATGAATCAATTGGTAACCGCTCAAACCAGATTTATTTTGGTTTCTCTTCTTTTCCTCCTTCACCTGATAAAGAGCAGTCAATTTGTTATTATCTTAATAGTCCCTGTTCTCCATTTCTTGATAATTCTCCAACTATCGGTCAAGTGAATGACAATCTTGACGCACAAGCGGCACTGGAATTCAGTGTTTACGATTCAAATGAAGAACCTTTAGAAGATATTTCTATTTATTGTTATAGAGGCTATACATATGTTCATAGAATGGGTAGTTCTGATCAGAATGGAGAATTACTAGTAGATTTTATCTCCGGGAAGCATGCTTTTATTTTTTCACCAGTAGATACTTTGATAGATGAAATGAGGTTTTATCAAAAGTCAAATTACATAAAAAAACACTTAGTCATTTATCCCGAAACAACAAAAACAGTTGATGTTCAAATTCCAGATTCTATCCTTTCTCAAGTTAATTTTCCCGAATCAATACCTGAAAAATACAAGCTTTCGGACAATTACCCCAATCCCTTCAATAGTTCCACATTTTTCACCTATCAAATTCCCATTGATGATTATGTAGAAATAAATCTCTATGACATTCGGGGAAGATTAATAAAGAACCTGGAATCTGGCTTTAAAACTGCTGGAAAATATAAAATAGACTTTGTTGCCAAAAATTTAAATTCAGGAATATTCTTTTACCGGCTGGAAACTGGGAATAAGACAATTACTAAAAAATGTATGTTTTTAAAATAATTAGATGGAGGGGAAATGCTTAATTCTAAAAAATCAATTATATTAATTTTACTGCTGCTCTTATGCCGGATATCCTTCAGCAATCCAGTTTTTGTAAATTATATTAATGAATTCGGGTTTACAGAATCGGGCTGGAAGATAGAACTAAGGAAATCGGGCTTTTCAGAAACACTGGGCTTAGATAGTCTCTATCTTACATCAACTTCAGATACAGCCTATTTTAAAGAGGGTATATCGTTATTACAGGACTATTTGATTATAACTCCGGATAGTCTGAAGTCGGAGCTTTCAATAAACAACAAGAACGATACAATAAGTTTGTATGGGCCTGATGACGACTATTTGAGAGGGTTTATATTTTTCAATGAATCCTCTTTCCCTTCTCCTCCTGATATTGGCCGATCAATTTGTCTCGTAAATGAGGGTATTGGAATAGATTTCTATATTGATAATTCTCCAACCTTTGATTATGCAAATGATACTACCGATACCTGGGGGGAGGCAATAGTTCAGATAACTGATAGTACCCATACACCTCTGGAAGATATATTTGTCTGGGAAAATCATGTTGGAAATCTTGATAACACTCTTAACTATACAAAATATATTAAAATTGGAACCACTGATATGGACGGTAGTTTTAGTATAAATGGTATGTCAGGTTTTCATTATTATTGGTTAAATAACAAGGACACAATTTCCGACTATGGTGAAGGATATATCAAAAGAGTACCAATTTTCCCTGACTCTACTGTATATAGAACAGAAATAGTAGGCTTCAGTTTATCTGCAGGAGAATCATCCAACAGTCCAGGAATTATTAGTAAATACAAGCTTTCGGACAATTACCCCAATCCCTTCAATAGTTCTACTTTTTTCACCTATCAAATTCCCATTGATGATTATGTAGAAATAAATCTCTATGACATTCGGGGAAGATTAATAAAGAACCTGGAATCTGGCTTTAAAACTGCTGGAAAATATAAAGTAGACTTTGTTGCCAAAAATTTAAATTCAGGAATATTCTTTTACCGGCTGGAAACCGGGAATAAGACAATTACTAAAAAATGTATGTACGTGAAATAGTACAAAAGGAAAAATATATGAGTATTAAAAAAATCTCACTTTTTTAACAGAAACTATAAACAATCAACCTGCCAAATTTTTTATACGCATCATTTTTTTATCACATTCTGAATTGACTTAACCATACCGCCGATATCAGACAGATCGGATGGAATTATTGTCGTATTTGTCTCTTGAGCAAGTTTACCGAATTCTTCTACATATTGTTCAGCAACTCTGAGATTGACTGCTTTTTCACCGCCTGGCTCGCTAATAGCGGCGGCAATTTTTCTCAAACTCTCAGCAGTGGCTTCGGCAATCAGTTCAATTTCCCTTGATTTACCTTCGGCTTCATTTATTTTTCGCTGCCGTTCGCCTTCTGATTCCCGAATAGCCTGTTGCTTCTCACCTTCAGCGCGATTGATCTTGGCCTGTCGGTCACCTTCTGATTTTGCGATTTCAGCTCTTTTTTCACGTTCTGCCCGCATCTGCTTTTCCATAGCATCCTTGACACTTTGCGGCGGTGTGATATTTTTGACCTCATATCGAGCCACTTTGACACCCCAGGGATCAGAAGCATCATCAACTGCATTGACAATAGCACCATTGATCACATCTCGTTCCTCAAAAGTTTTATCAAGATCCATTTTTCCGATCACACTTCGCATTGTTGTTTGGGCTAATTGTGTGGAAGCAAAGCGGTAATCATCAATTCCGTAAGAAGCCTTCTTAGCATCAAAAACCTGCATATAAAGGATCCCATCAACTTCCACAGAAATATTGTCCTTGGTAATACAGGTTTGAGATGGCACATCTATGGCCTGTTCCTTTAAAGTGTGTTTATAGGAAATTTTGTCCAAAAAAGGAAATAAAACATGAAAACCGGCTTCCAATGTCTTGGAATATTTTCCCAATCTTTCGATAATAAAAGCATTCTTCTGGGGGACGATCCGTATGGTCTTGAAAAATATTATGAACGCCAGAATCAGAATGCCAATTAAAATAATAGTTCCTGCTGTCATTATTACTCCTCCTCATTAATAGGTTCGACAATTAAAGTTATACTCTTTTTGTTAATGATTCGAACCGGCTGCCCTTCTTCAAGTTCATGTTCCGATTTTGCCTTCCAGTCTGTACCGCGAAATCTTACCTTGCCCGTTCCTGATATAAAAGCTTTGGTTACAATAGCCTCTTCACCGATCAAGTCCTCCAGGTTTTCACCAGGTTTCTGATTGGATTCAATTTGACCGTAGAATACATGCTTCAGCCAGCGTCTTAATGATAATAACAAAATCAACGAACTTACGATAAAAATAATGAGCTGCCCATTGATTCCCAGACCTAATACCCATACTAAAATTGCTGTTACCCAGGCCCCTATTCCAAAAAAGATGATGATTACGCCTGGCAACATAAACTCGGCGAGAATTAATATAAGACCTACAATAAACCAGATAACCGGTGTTGTAAAAAATCCATTCATTCATAACTCCAATCTTTATTTCTCATATCAAAGATACATATAGTTATTATCTCTTGCAATTAATATATGATATTTTTCAAAAATCAGCGTCGAGAATATGCTTATGGAAAAAACACAATAAATTTTGTGGATGGACAACTGACTTGGATTGTGGTAACTTTTTGTTTAATTTTCAGCGATACAGGAATTCTAAAACAATAATCTGGTCACAATTATGGGAAATAGAAAACTGGTCTCAACAATAACGGGACAGGAATATTCTTTCGATCGAATTAAGGAATTTGGAAATCAAAACGACCCTCTAGAAGTTAGATTGGAGAATATTGAGAATGCCCTAATCAAAGAAGGACAATATCTATGGCAACGTTTTGACGACTTTTTACCTTTTTCTAATATTGATGAATCAATATCACTTGGAGAAGGCAATACCGCCTTAATTAAGGCCGATCGAAAGTTGCTTGATTATGTTAATTTGAAAAATTTATATCTGAAAGATGAAACCTGCAATCCCACCGGCAGTTTTAAAGACCGGGGCTCATTGTTCTGTATTGCCATGGCCAAAGAAATGGGCGAGAAGGTGACCGCTACGATTTCAACCGGAAATATGGGCCATTCTATTGCAGCCTATGGTGCCAGATCCAATCTAAAAGTGGTTGTTTTTGTTTCTCAATCCACTCCCAGAGATAAACTGATGCCCATAGCTCTAAATGGTGCTAAAATATTCAAAATTATTGCGCCGGATTATGCAGAAATGAAAAAACAGTTGCTGGGAATGGCTGATAAATTGAACTTGAGAATTGTTTCGGGAAATGGCCCTATTCGAGTGGAAGGCTATAAATTAACTGCCTTTGAAATGTTTGAGCAAATGAATGGAAACGTTCCTGATTATATAGCTGTCCCAACTTCAGCATGCGGCCATATTAGGGGAATTTTCAAAGGCTACCGAGAATTGAAACAAGCTGGATTAATCGACAATCTACCAAATATGGTAGTTGTCCAGGCCCGGAATAATAGCCCCATTGTAAAGGCTCTCAAACAGGGTAGAAATGATGTCGTCCCTTTTACAAATTTTCATACAGTGGCTGAAGCAATTACTACAGGGAATCCTCTTGGTGGGCGGGAAATTATCGATAAAACCCGGAAATTTGGCTGGCTTGCAGAAGATGTAAGTGAAAAGGAAATAATTGATTCGCAAAAGGTTCTGGCTCAATCCGGGTTTTTTGTCCAACCTGCATCAGCAACCAGTCTGTACGCTGTAAAAAAAT
>DATGCI010000068.1:0-13161 GCA_035312185.1 bacterium | reverse complement strand
ATGCAATTACTGCTTATGATACCGGACATGCAGAATGGCCTGTTAACCCATCACAATACCCTCAAGGTGTTCCGCCCCAGGAAAGTTCTAAATACGTCAATAAAACTATAGAGCCGTTTCGTGCTGGTATTGGCCCTAGTTCCGATCTTGCCGATATCACTGTTGTTCCAAATCCCTTCGTAATCGAATCTGGATTAACTAGGCCCGGTGATGAAGATATTATCCAGTTTGTAAATATTCCAAGCCCCTGTACTATCAGGATTTATACTGTACGTGGTGATCTTGTAAAAACTATCGAACATACACAATCTTTAGGTATTGCAACATGGAATCAGGTCTCCAATTGGGGACAATATGTTGAAAGTGGAGTTTATATTTATCATGTAGTATCAAAAGCTCCTGGTTCAAAAGGTCAAACTAAAATTGGGAAGTTTAGTATAATACGATGAGAAAAAATTTAAATACAAAAACTAACAAATTAAGTCTTATTGCCCTTATTTTATCTTTTTTTGTAATTATTCAGGCTGAAGATTTTAAAAAAGTTGGAACAGTTGGATATACTTTTCTGGAAGTACCCGTTACTGCCCGGCAAGCAGGGATGGGACAGGCTGCTGGAGCAATAGTGAAAAATTCTGGAATAACTCCACTTTTTCTAAATCCAGCTGTACTAGGATTTCAGAAACGATATGTGGCAGGTATTTCTTATTCAAAATGGTTAGCCAATATTAATCATCATTCTGGTGGAGTAAGTATTCCCTCGCAATATCTGGGTAATTTTGGAATTGGTGTGAATTATTTTGATTACGGTACCATGGATAGAACTATTCAAACTGGATTTGGATTATATGAGAAAGCAGGTAATTATACAGCCCAATCATTATCACTGGGAATGACTTATGCACGGCAGTTAACTGATAAATTTAGTTATGGCTTAAGGTTTAAATGGGTAGAAGAAACAATTTACAATTATTCTAGTTCAAACGCTTTACTTGATATGGGCATTATTTACTATACCAACTTTAATTCTTTACGAATAGGTGGAATGGTCAGTAATTTTGGCGTGGAATCAAAATTTATTGGAGATTCTTTTAAAATGCCAACTACATTGCGTTTGGCTTTGGCCTATGATTTTATAATTAATGACAAACAAAGCCTTACCCTAGTGGGAGAAGTCTCGCATCCCAGTGATAATCTCGAGAAAATACATATTGGATTTGAATATAATCTCAATGATTTACTGTATTTGAGAACCGGTTATAAATATAAATATGATGAAGATAAAATAAGTTACGGTGCAGGAATAAATTGGGACAAATTTATGCTTGATGCTTCTTTTATACCTTTTGGTAGATTTAATTCTGTCTATATAATTACTTTTCAAAAGGGTTTCTAATGATAAAAATAAAAAATATTACGCTTTATATATTGCCTGTAATATTATTACTAGGTAGTTCTGCAATTGGAATGGAGTTAAAGAGCATTAATGTAAATATTATTGGTAGTAAGGCAATATCCCCAAACAATTCTATTTCCAATATTTCAGGTGTAGGATTTGAAGTATATGGGGAAAGTGAGATTGGCGCTGGTTTTTATATTAATTTAAGAAGCAGCCACCTTTATTTAAATATAGACCAGGACAATACTCTGGAGCACTGGAACTGGGAATATTGGGATCAAATTTATGGAAATACAATTGCAAGTGTAAGACAGCAAGAAAGATATGAATGTGAAATAAAACCTGTCCAAAAACTTTTCATCAAACCTTATACTTTAGAAATGAAATATAGTTTAGAGGCCGGGAATAAATTAACTTTCAGTACAAATTTGGGCTTTGGAATTGCCTGGTTTAAAAGGCAACTATTGTTGAGTGAACATTGGGACAAGTATTTTGAGACTTTAGATTATACTTATGAATATAATTATCAAAATATTGCTCGACCGAAACGGGATGGTTTTGCCTATGTCGGTAGTGTGAAAATTGGAGCAAGTTATAGTCTCTCAAAATATCTTTCTGTTTATGCCGAAGCAGGAGGCTATTATTATCCTAAAATACGTGATGATTCACAGAATTTACCTTTAGACAAGTCTATGAATGTTTCTCTTGGAATAGGAATTTTATATTAAAACTAAAGAAATATTATGAAAAAATATTTAATATCAATCAACCACAGAATTTTTTTGGTAATAATCTTGCTTGTAGTTTTATTGGGGAAAAACAGTATAGCTCAGAATGCATATTTTGGGGGGGCAGGATATGAACAAATAACGCCAGTACTAAATTTGGGCAATAGGTTTAAATCTACATCGTCACTTGTTTATCAATTTGGCAAAACTGTAAATAGTACTGATAGAATTAATTTTATTTACCAAAAAATCGATTTTGATAAAACGGATAAGAATGAACTATATTATGAAGATCTAAATCTTCAGCTGGAAATTCATTCAATAGGAAGTGTTTATAATTATAGATTTTTTGATAGATGGGGAATGTCATTATTCTTTAATGCTGGTGTCTCTTTAAACAATTGGAAATCAAAAAGAGAGGCCTTCTTTCATCAAGATACATCCGGAACAATCGATCTACCTGATTTTGAAAGAGGTGAATGGAGTTGGGGAGCAAAAACAGGACTCCAGCTTGATTATTCTCCCTGGAATTTTGTCACAATTGGAGCATCAGCTGATTACAGTTTTATAGTTGCTTCATTATGGCCATCAACTGAGGTTAGATTAGAACAAATATCAGGATGGCAATTTATTCATACAAAATTATTCCTGCAATTCAATATAAATCTTTAAACTGCTTGATAATTCGAATCCATTCAAAAGTAACCAATATATGAGGAAAGGATTTCAATGAGAAGATTTTTATCAGTTTTAATAGTTCTAACTATGATTTTATATTCCGGACAAAATAAAAATAAAAGAAAAATATTATGGGTTGATGGATCTGCCAATTTTGCCAGTTTAAGTGATCCTGATAAAATTTCAGAGGTACTGGATAAGGCAGTAGATACGGGTATTGATCTGATTATTCTGGATATAAAACTTATTACTGGCGAAGTATTATATTCAAGCCAGTATGCTCCTCAGGTTGTCGAATGGAAAGGAGACCATCGCGATCCAAAAATGAAATATTCGCAAATATTTATTGAAGAGGCCCATGAACGTGGGCTAGAAATTCATGCTTCTATCAATGTTTTTTCTGAAGGATGGAAAACAAAAAATAGAGGAGTGGTTTATTCAAAATTCCCGGAGTGGGAAACCTATTTAAACACTCCAGAAGGAATTGTCCCAACAACTGAGTATGACCAAGGCTTTTCAACCTTTGTAAATCCAATTTTACCTGAAGTTCAGAAACACGAATTAAATATTGTTAAAGAGATTATAAATAAATTTGATTTTGATGGAATTGTACTTGATAGAGCAAGATATAATAATATAAAATCAGATTTTTCTGAATATTCCAAAGAGCAGTTTGAAAAATTTGCAAAAATATCAATAGAAAATTGGCCGGAAGACATTTTCTCCTGGAAAAAAAATAATGGTGAATGGGAAATAGATGAAGGCCCTTACTACAAAAAGTGGTTATACTGGCGATCCAAAAACATTCATGATTTTTTTACTAAAGCCCAAAAAATTGTTAAGAATTATGATAGTGATATGGATTTTGCAACTTATGTTGGGGCCTGGTATCCTAGTTATTACAATGTGGGAGTTAATTGGGCTCATCCTGATTATAAGGTGCCTTACGACTGGGCTGTCGAAAATTATAATACAACTGGTTATGCAGATGTACTCGACTATCTAATGACAGGCTGTTATTTTTATCATGTCACTATAGATGAAATTAAGTCTATAAATAAAGAGAGAAAAGCTAATCAGGAAGCCGGTATAGAAGATGAAATAAAAAGCTATCATACAGTCGAGGGTAGCGCTAATTTATCTATGAAAGTTACCCAGGGAAAATTGCCGGTTTACGGAAGCCTCTATATTCAGCAATACAAAGATGAAAATGATCCCCAGCAATTTGTTGACGCCATGAAAATGATTTTAGACAAAACTGATGGAATTATGATTTTTGATCTTATCCATTTAGAGGATTTTGGTTGGTGGAATTATCTAAAGAGCGGTCTTAAATAAAATAAATAAAAACTGGAAAGCTATTATTTCGCTATGTATGAGCAAGTACAGCTTGGATTTTGGGATGGGGCAGGAATTATTGGTTACCTGGTACTATTACTGGGGATGGGCTTTTACTTTAAAAAATATAGTGAAAAAGGCATTGAAAATTACTTTTTAGCAGGAAGAAATCTGCCTGGTTGGATGAATGGTTTCTCAGCTGCTGCTACGGCCATGAACGCTGATGTAGCACCTACATACTGTGGAATGGCTGTTGTATCCGGAGTTTTTATCTACTGGTTTTTTATTTCTCGCTTTGGTCTGGCTTTGATGATCGCTGCTGTACTATTTGCTGTATTCTGGCATAAATTGGGTTTGTTCACCTCGCCAGAGTTCTATGAAATTCGATTTTCAGGAAAAATTGCCACTACAATGCGAAGCTGGATAGCTTTTAGAAGTGCTTTTATATCTATTGTTGCCTGGACAGGAGCAGGATTACTTGGATTGCATAAGATTCTAAAGCCGACTCTGGGATGGTCACAAATCACAACTTTTGGAATAGTCATTCCTGTAGTAATTATTTACGTTTTTCTTTCTGGTTATGTCGGTGTTGTCTTTAGCGACGTCATTCAAACAATAATAATTTTAATCTCATACATTATTTTATGCGGAGCAGTTTTAATCGATTTTAATGGTCCATCAGGACTGTTTAATGCTCTGGTAGAAACCCACGGTCAATCAGTTGTGCAGTGGCATCCGCCTATGCATCATGAACTCCTTGGTTTGACCGGAATAATAGCCTGGACAATAGGAACAGCGATAGGTTATGGTGGAGATGCAGCACCTATGGGCGGTGCAATGGAAGGGCAGAGAATATTCTCAAGTAAGAGCCGAAGAGAAGCCTCAAAAATGTATATTTGGGCGCTAATAATTTTAATGGCTCTTCTGACATTTTTAACTTTGCCAGCTTTAGGCGCTATGGTAAGATGGCCGGGATTATATACTGGGGAGGTTAACAAAGAGACTGCATTTGGACTCCTGATAGCACACTATATGCCCCCGGGAATTTTATGGCTCGCTATTGCTGGATTAGCTGCCAGTATAATGTCAACAATTGATTCAAATTTAAATTTTGGATCTCAGGTTTTTGTAAATGATATTTATAAACGCTTTATAAAATCTGACAAATCTGATCAGCATTATCTTTTTGTCGGCAGAATAGTAATATTTGTTATAATGCTATTAGCACTTTTTGTTGCTTTGAGGGCGAAAAATGTAATTGATATAGCAATTTTTATGTTAGGTATCAGCTCAGCCGAATTGACTGCTAATTGGGCCCAATGGTGGTGGTGGCGTTTTAATGCAAAGGCCCGAATTACTGCATCTTTCGGAGGCCCTTTAATTTTTATTTTGGTCAAATTTATATTTTTTGCCAATTTGAGTGCCTACTGGCATGTCTTAATTTCGATTGGTTTGACAACTGTAGCCTGGGTTACTGTGGCTCTAGCAACAAGTCCAGATAATGAGGAACTTTTAATAAAATTTTACAAAAGAATTTTACCCTTAGGGAGATGGAAACCGATCGCCGATAAAGCCGAAGTAGAAAAAATTAACCCTGTTAGTATTTGGAAAGGTTTGGGCATTGCCTTACTCGGTATGTTGGCTATATCAAGTGGGGCTATTTTAATTTCTCAACTATATATTGGCAGGTGGTCTTTGGTAAAATTGCTCATACCTATTGTAATTATACTTTCTGTATTTGCGATCAAATTTTATAGAGCATATATGGATAAATTAGAACACAGATTAAAATAATATTTAATCTCTAATATGCACCTGTTTCAAACGTTTATGCTTTATATAGGGTTTATAAATCACCTGCAGAGCAAGCGATAAAGCACCTTTTAAACAGGCTGTATCACCACCTAATTCACCTATAACAATCGAACTAGCATCAAAAGGAATATCTCGCATATTGCTTTTGACAAACTGCTGAACTTTTGAGAACAGGTATCTGGAATTTTCGATCACAGTTCCTGATAAAATTATTAGATTTGTATTAATTGTTTTAATCAATTCTGTACAAACAATAGCTAAAATCATAGCGTATTCATCAAGAATTTCCTGAATATCCTTATTTCCTTGATCTGCTAATTCTAAGAACTCAATTAAGTCATAATTATCAATAGGCTTTTCGAGATGATCTTCCTTGAATTCCATTTTCATTTTCAAAACATCGTAAAGGTGCTCTTCCGATAATAGATCACCAATGTATTTTTGGTTTGTATACAAATTTCGTAAAAAAGAGTGGTTGGCTAAAAAATTGCCGATTTCAAGATAACCAATTTCACCGGCAATTCCAGAAGCTCCTCTTATTAACTGATTATCCATAATAATGCCAGCACCTACACCGGCGCCAATCCATATGGAGACAATATTAGATTCATTTTTCCCTGCACCAACCAGATCTTCGCCAATTGCTACCATGTTGACATCATTTTCAATTAAAACTGGAAGGTTATAGTGCTTTGAAAAGCGGCTGGCAAAGGGTTTCTTTTCCCAGCCTTTCATTGTATCGGCAAAAGTCAATTCACCTTTTTCATAATCGATAAAGCCCGGAACACCTATAGCGATGCTAATTAATTTTTCAGAAGAGATATCTTCATCTTCTAAAAGCTTATCTATATGCTGAAAAGTTTGGTCGATAACTGTCTGCAGATCCGTACCTACCTGATAAGAAAAATTAGTTTTTGCTACAATATCAGCTTCAATATTGGCAACAGCAATATGTGCTTGCTTACGTTTATATTCAATTCCGATCACAAAGCCCTTATTCGGATTTAATTTTATTAAAGTCGGCCGTTTTCCGCCTTTGCTAGTGGATTCTCCTTTTCCAGCTACCAGAATATAGCCCTCTTTATCAAGTCGTTTGATAATTTCAGATATAGTAACTTTTGTAATACTAGTTTTCTCAGCTAATTCACTCCGGGAAATGGGAGCTTCATTCTTAAGGAGATTTAATATTTTAATTTCATTTAATTCTTTGAGGATCTGAATATTTTTGTTATTCATAGTAATCTCATATTATTTAATCAAAACCATTTTTTTTATCAGACTTTTTGCAGACGAACTAAGCCGATAAAAATAAAGACCGCTTGACAATTCATCCATATTGCAATTGACTCGATAACTTCCTTGATTAAGTTCTCTGTCAAGTAACAATTTAACTCTATTTCCTCTAATATCAAAAATTGAGAGAGTGTAATCATTCCTTTGCTTTATATTAAATTTTATTATTGTAGAAGCATTGAAGGGATTAGGATAATTCTGAAGCAATTCAAAGGAATCATATGTTTGTATTGTGGAATTATTTTTATTTCGTTCTAGGCTAGAGGTGATAAACTTTTCGGGACGATTTGTATTTAGAAGCATGACAGCGTCAGCAAACACATAGTCTCCATCACTAGAGTCAGTTGTTAATTCAATAATTTCTTTCTGATAACTTTTTTCAAAATAGAAATCACCTATTTTTTCCCATCTACCAGTATTTCCATATTTTTTCAGATTAATTTTATAAAATTTAGTTCCATTTGAATGTGTAATTTTATAATCAACTCTAGAAGAATAATCCGCTGATGTATTTTTTTCAACATTTACAAATATATATAATTCGTACCATCCAGTGGATGAAAAATTTGCATAATATTTTAAAGTATCGGAAGAATCAGAATTTACATAAAGACAGCTGTTGCCAAATTGTACACTGGCCTTACTATAAGAATCCCAGCCTTTAGTTTTATAAATATTATCAGATGTATCATCAATTACAATAGCAGATTGACGCCAATCAGAAGAGCGATAGGGGATTACTGAGGGTTGATTATACACCGTCTCTTTTAAGTGAGTTAGATAGTCATTTTGATGCCATATTAAGTTAGCGTGATACCAGTGTACATTCCCGCCTAACTCTTTTTCTCTGGTAGTATTAATCATAGCTTCGAGCTGATTGGGATCTGTGTAAGAACCATTGGCAACAGTGGTTACACCTGGATAAATTAGATTGGAATTATTTACCTGTGTGAGTTCGGAGTTATTCTCTAGTTGGTAGGTAAAATAACTATCTGTATTGTAATAGAGCATTGGCACAAGAATGTCTAGATAACCATTATTAGCCCATTCTGACCAGTCCTGACAAAAATCCATAGGACCCCAGGGTATAGTAGCATTGGATATGATTATTTCAGAATTTGTAGTTTTCAAAGAATCATAAAAGCGACCAACAAAATCCGTTAGTTTATCGGCTCGCCATTGGACCCATTCCTGATCAGAAATATTGCTAGGAGGCGCAGTTCCATCATGCTCCTGTTTATATAGGTTGATAGTCAAACTATCATACCCGCAATCATGCGAAGGATATCGAATCCGATCCAGCTGAATACCATCTACATCATATTTTTCTACAATCTCCTGAGCTAAATCAATGAGAAATTGCTGCACTTCAGGATGACAATGAATCATAGATGGACCAGCTTGGCCATAGTAAGCTGTGCTGCCGTCCTTCTTTTTGGCAAACCATTCCGGTTGTTTTTGAAAAAGAGGACTACTTGTGTTAGCAGCTCCATTAAAACCTGCTTCAAACCAGGCTTCTACTTGAAGACCGGCTTGATGTGCTTCCACAATCATTTCAGCAAGCACATCTCGAGCTGGCTGATCATGGTCATTCAGCGAAGGATCAGTGTAATGGCCTGAATATTTATGAAATACTTCACTTTTGAAATAGGGGTAACCATAGCGCCATACATCTACATAGACTATATTAAAATTAGCGTCAGCAAGTTTGTTCATAGTTGTCACTATCTGATCAGTTGAAGGAATATTAGTACCAGCCCAGGCAACCCAGGCACCCCTTAGTTCCTGGGTTTGCCCTGATAAAGCCGAAAAAATAAAAATTATTACTATTATTGAGTATATAAGTTTTTTCATTTATCTCTCAAAAATCATTTACTATTTACAAAAACCTTATTTGAGTAAGGCCATTTTTCTAACTCCGATTACTTTGCCATTAAGGGAAAGTTTGTAAAAATAGATACCGCTAGCCTGATTTTGGGCGTGAAAATCATATTTATAATGGCCACTCTTCTGTTTCCGGTTTACAATCTCTTTAATCAGACGACCCTGAAGATCAAAAACAGACAGTTCGACATTGCCACTTTTTGCCAATGTGTATTCAATTGTTGTAATCGGGTTGAATGGATTGGGATAATTTTGCGAAAGCTGGAATTTTTTGGCCACTGATCTATTTTCAACAACATCTGTTCCCGTTCCTACTCTTTCCCCATCGAAAGCTGGATATATTCCATGTCCAAGATCATTAAAATCATAATAACTGGAGAAGGAAACACTATTACCGGTTTCATTGTTATTGGGGAAAGCTGCCAATACTTCGCCATCAGAGGCTGTTTCAGCAAGATAGACTTTTACCTGCATATTGCTGACATCAGTACCAATTCCCTGCGGACTGCGAGCAACTCCTATTTCAGTGATTAAACTGTCATGGCCATCTCCAATAATACACATGGCACCATAATTAATATCCAGGCCTTCTATAGTACTTTCAGTCCACTCAGAGCCATTCCATTGATACATAATTCCCGTTGTCCATTTGTCAGCAACAGGATCATTGATCAAGTCAGCCCAATCATCAGAATCGAATTTTACAACTACATCGGCATTAAAAGGAAGTTCCTGAATACTAGAAGCACCATCTGGGGGAGAAGTAGTGCCATCTGAACCATCGGGATCAGTATTAAAGGCTACATACAAGCCTCGTTCTTGATAAGGAGCATAGAGCGTATTACCGCTAATTGCAGTATAAATAATGTCATCTGACCAGGTCAGATATAGTTCTCTGCTATCTTTTGATTTTATGTTTTCGTAATGGGTGTATTCTTTCTTTTTACCATCAAGCTGAATGGCTAGCATTCCAGTATCTCTAGGAGTGCCAACTTGAACTAAGCTATCCATATCAAAGGATGAAATAAACTCAGTTCCATCTAAAACATATAGGTTGTGTCGGGTAGTATCATAATCTAATACTGATGTTGCATTAATATTACCAGTTGCTAAAGAATCAGATCTGTTACCAAAATAATCAAGAGTATAAGTGCCCAACTCGTCAACATTATATTTGATTGTCAGGATTGTATGGGCTTGGGCATTGGTGTGAATAGCAGAAACCAGGTTATAAGGACCGACTTTCCAATGGTGAGCTGCCCCTGCTGCTGCTCCGATCATTGTATCCGTTGGAACTTCTACCAGCGTATTCCCTAATTCATCAATTAAACGGACTGGAGGATCAGAAGTACCAGCTCCGCTAATCCATAAACTACCTCCTGGCTCTATCGGTGAAATACTATGGCGAGCCGCATTTATTGATGGCAGACCAATAGTATTTTCCACATAAGCATCAGTTGATGTAACCCTAATAATAGCCAGAGTATCACTATTGTAAGCACTTGAATATAGATAGGTATTATCACCAGAACCTACTGCTGTGAACGAATCACCATATCTATTACCATTCAAAGCATCTTCAAATATTAATTCAGGTTCAGAGGATTCATCTGCGTATCTATATATCTTAAATTTGTCATTCGGACTATATTGGGGTACACTTAAGTTACAAACGTAGATAGTGCCATCATCTGAAACTGAAACTTGGTTCAGCCGATATGTTCCACCCTGAAAACCAGTTTCCGTAGTATCAAGCATACCAATAGTCTCACCATTCTCAGGATTTAGAATTACAACCCTGGCTTTGTTATCAACCCGGGTTGCAACATAGATATGGTCAGTTTGGGGACTGTAAGCCATACCTCTTGTTAAATCATTGGGTGTCATATATTCTTCATTGGTCCAATTCAGAGAATAAGAAAATGCTGTCGTGGCAAATAGCAAAATTAGTAATATACAACTTAGTAAACGTTTCATCATTTCCTCCATAATTATTTTATTAAAGCCATTTTTTTAATTCCTAAAATTCTACTATTCAGACTAAGTTTATAAAAATAAATACCACTAGAAATTTGGGAACCATTAAATTTGATTTGATACTTTCCTGAATTTTGCTTCTCATTAACCAGAGTTTTTACAAGTTGTCCGCTTAAATTATAAATTGATAGGTTAACTTTTCCAGAATGTGGAAGAGTGTATCTAATGTTTGTAACCGGATTGAAAGGATTGGGATAATTTTGCTGAAGTTTGTATTTAGAGACATTTTTAGGAGTTTGATCAATTCCAGTGCAAGTGCCTACTTTTTCAACTTCGTAGGCAGGATAAATTCCATGTCCTAAATCATTAAAGTGATAATAACTTGAAAAACTTACTCCATTACCGGTTTCATTATTATTGGGAAATGAGGCCAGTACCTCACCATCAGCAGCATTTTCTGCAAGATACACTTTAAGTTGAATATTGCTTATATCAGCACCAATTCCCTGTGGAGTGCGGGCAAATCCAATTTCAGTAATTAAACTGTCATTGCCATCTCCAATAATACCCATTGCTCCATAATTAATGTCCAAACCTTCGATGGTACTTTCAGTCCACTCTGAACCGTTCCATTGATACACAATTCCCGTTGTCCATTTATCAGCAACAGGATCATTGGCCAGGTCAGCAAAATCATCAGAATCGAATTTTACCACCACATCAGCATTAAAAGGAAGTTCCTGAACACTAGAAGCAGCATCTGGTGGGGAGGTCGTGCCATTTGAACCATCAGGATCAGTGTTAAAAGCAACATACAGGCCTCGTGCTTGATAAGGAGCATACAGCGTATTACCGCTAATAGCAGTATAAATAATGTCATCTGACCAGGTTGTGTAAAGAGTTCTATTTTCATATTTATTGAGTCGGTCGTAATGGGTGTATTCTTTCTTTTTGCCATTAAGCTGAATGGCAAATAGGCCGCTATCACGAGGAGTTGTAACTTTGGCCAGATTATTAAGGTCGAGAGCAGCCAGGAAATTGTTCCCATCGAGACAATACATCCAATTGCGTGTGCTATCATATCGCAAAACTGCAGTGGCGTTAATGTTTCCTGTCGCCAGGCTATCAGAAATATCACCAAAATAGTCAAAATTTATAGTCCCTAATTGATCTTCCTGATACTGGATTGTTGTAATTGTATGGGCATCAGCATTAGCG
This sequence comes from bacterium, assembly GCA_035312185.1. Lineage (GTDB taxonomy): Bacteria > Fidelibacterota > UBA2242 > UBA2242 > JAFGTP01 > JAIPHI01. The sequence goes on along the minus strand of DATGCI010000068.1, from coordinate 834 downwards.
TTAATGGCAGAAATGAGATTATAATGACCAAGATTCCACTGAATTGCTTCACTAGCAGCTCCTCCTATCATTGTATCACTGGGAACTTCAGCTAAAACATCACCTTGATTGGAAATTAATCTAACGGGTGGATCAGTTGTACCCGCACCACTTATCCACAAGTTTCCACCGGGCTCAAGAGCAGCAATACCATGTCTGGCGCTATTTTTTGTAGGAATTGGGATAAAATGATCCAGTTCAAACATATTACTGCTATTTAGCTTTAGAACAGCGATTTGATTATTTTCCCAGCCGCTTGTATATAGATAAGTGCTGTCGCCGGAACCAATTACTTCAAAAGAGGCACCATACCATTCACGAGAATTGGAATCATCACCGGAATCTAACATTTGATCAAAAATAAGACTGGGAGTGGATTCTTCGTCTTCATAGCGCCATACTTTAAAATTCCAGCCACTTATATCATCGCCAAGATTGCAAACATAAATATGGCCATCATCGTCAATATCAATCTGACTTAACCCTTCTTCTGATCGAATAGTTGTGAGGCCTGTAGTGTCAAGTTGGCCTAATGTTTCTCCTGTCTCAGGATCAAGTACTTCAATTCGTGGATAGGGATCTGATCGAGTAACGACAAGTAAATGATCGGTATGGGGATTCCAGACAACTCCGCGAGTAGGATCATAATCTCCGCTCTCAAAAAGTTCGGTATTCTTCCAGACAATCTCATAGGGACTGCCAATAACTAAAAAAAAGCTTAAAATTGTGAACAAAATTAATGCTAATGATAATTTAATTTTATTCATGACAAAACCCTTTTTAAGAAATTTATAA
>DATGCI010000067.1:0-3717 GCA_035312185.1 bacterium | reverse complement strand
AACAAAAATGAAATACTAATGGCATAATCATCAATAATACTCCGTCCTTATTCAAATTAAAGTAAAATATTTCTTGGAAGAATTTTTAAATGAAGGAATCTTATTTACAAGGAAAATTATTGTTATTAGAAAGTTTTCTTTGTGAATAAACTAGGTCTGTGTTAAATTCTTTTATAACACTCGTTATTTGCAGTTAATCCATTTATAGGACACTAATATACATTTTTTACAAGAGTCCAGGAGGAAGGGAAGATGAAATTACACCAATTACTAATAGGATTGTTAATTACCTTATATACTCTTCTGTTTTCTCAAAATATTGCTGAGCGAGTAGCAGGGAGTCCCTTTCCAGTTTCGCAGATTCCAGATACTTTATATCTTATTGATGATTACGCCTTTTCTGAGGGAAAACTATTTACTTTGCAAACTTTGCAGGGATTTTTGGCTAAAACCAAACCAATCATCTACAGAGATAGAGGAGCAGGACATTCTATTTGGCTAGAAGACCTTATTGCCAATTATGAAATCTTCGTTGATAGCAGTTATAAAAAAGATTTTCCAGGAATTATTACCCATTTTATAAATGAAGTTGAGGGCTATATTCTGTGTAATCTCAATGACAATTCCAGTAATAGCGCTATTTCATTATGCGGATTAATGAACGCGATTGCAGTTACCCCAGATAATGTTGAATTAATGGATAGTTTAAATATTCCGGAAATAATGGATGTCCGTGAAAAGGATGAAGCCTGGGTTCTGAATAATTATGATTCTTTATTGAGTACTCAAATAATTACCTATCAAAAGGAAAATAAGAACCTGTTTCTAGGTGATTATTCAATTTTTGCTAAGGCCTTTCATTTTTTTGATGATCTCAACAATTCTCTGACTGAAACTGCCTTTGAGAGAATGGATAATGGCAGTAGTCTTTTTGGCTGGGGAAATGATGAAATCAATACAGTATCGATGGCTTCTTCAAATTCGATCCACGTTCATCCCGCTGATTGGGCAATTAATCTCTCCACATTATCAAATTTGAGTGTTGAACTGGAGCAAAAAAATGATACTGAGAATATTGACACTTCCGAAAATGTGCATACGGTCTGTTTTGTAATGACCGATGGTGATAATATTCAATGGGTTTTAAATGATTTTGCAACTTCTCAGAATTGGTATGGAAGCACAAGTAGGGGAGAATTAAATATGGGCTGGACAATATCACCATCTTTATCTGAACTGGCCCCTTCTGTGCTAAAATACCTCTATCAAAATGTTGCTAACAATAGTTCTGGTCGAGATTATTTTATTGCCGGTCCTTCTGGTCTAGGTTATATTTATCCTGATAAATTTCCGGCTCTTGATTCTTCAGCCCTACTATTAAATCGGTTTATGGATAAGGCTGACCTTAATATTGTTAATATTATTGGACATGATAGCAGTCATAAATACCTGGAGCCCTATCTGCAACAAAGTAATATTGATGCAATTTTCTATTATGATTACTCCAATTATTCTGGCTTGAATGGAGATATTTTTTGGATTAATGGTAAACCGGTTATAGGAGCTCGATATAATTTTTGGGAAGGATTCCAATCAGCTGCCAGTCTGGCTGATAATCTCAACACCCTCCCAAAACGAGCTGATAGTGAACAAAGCTATAGCCTAATTCCAGTCCACGCCTGGTCAACAACTGTTGATAATGTGCTTGAATGCGTTAATATGCTGGATAGCAATGTAGTAGTTGTTACGCCAGGTCAATTCATAAAAAGAATAAACAAATTTTTGGCTCCTCAATCGGGAATCGAAGAAAAATCAAATATACCCGGTAAGACGTCTTTATTTCAAAACTATCCCAATCCTTTTAATTCGGAAACTACTATTTCTTTCTCATTGGCAAATAGTGCCGACGTAAGGCTATGTATTTATGACCTGCAGGGTAAAAAAATCGCTCAAATTGCAAATGATACTTTTTCTGCAGGAAGACATGCGATTGATTGGGACGCACAAAATTTATCCAGTGGTTTGTACTTTTATTCCTTGCAAAATGAAATCAATTGTAAAAGCAGATCAATGTTATTATTGAAGTGAAATTATAAATACCTGCGAAAGAAATGTAAAGGGAAAGATATGATCAATATCTGGAAGAAAGTTTTATTGATAATGTTCACAATTTTGATTGGAAGATATGGATTTAGTTCTGATCAGATAAACATAAGTGGCTATCGGAAAACTCTTAAGGGACGGGATTTTCAATATGAAAATTATCTTGTTGATAAAGAAAAATATCTTATAGTCCGAGCTCAAAAAGAAATTAATGTTATGGAATGGCAAACAGCTTCCCTTCCCTCTGATTTCAGGGGCGGGCGTGTCAATTTTCTCTGGATTTTTGCTATGGATATCAATGACACCAAAGCAACATATCATTTTTATATTGATGGCGTAAAATATCTTACCTTTTATAATCCTGAAAAGGTACAAACTCAGACCTGGACAGTTGAAGGTGAAAAGAATGTAAGCTTAACTTTTAAAGGTAAAAAATTGGATAGATACAATGACCTCCAGGGCCTTGCCAGTTTATCTGTTCCTGCTGAAATTGTTAAAAAAAACAAACCGCTCAATCTGAAAATTGAAGTTGAACCCCGGTCCAGTTCAGTCTGGTTCATGACTTTTAAACATGATTTTTCAGAGAAGTTGGAAATTATCCCGCAAAATATTATGCTAAAAAGTGGTGATGAAAACTTGCAATCTCTTGTAATTAATTATGATTATCTGGGAAACCCCGGAGAAGTCACAATCAAATCTAATTTTGGCGCTAATGTTACTGAAGATATAAGACTTGGACCTAATAGTTATGAATTACTTTTTCCTTCTATAAACAGTCCCCAACAAGGGCAGATAACCTTATATTTACCAGAAAATAAAAAAGTAGAAAGAGATGTCTCCTTAGAACCTGCCTATAGTTCTGAAGTATGGATAGCCCCACGAATGAAAAAGCGTGAAAAATTATCAAAAGAAAAAACAAAAATTGTCTGGAAAATTGGAAAAGCAAATAATATAGCCAGTGAGATGGCCCTTGGCCTAAAAAATTATGAAAAGTTTTTGGCTAAAGATTTTGGCTGGGAAGATGGCTATTATCTGATTGGACATTCTATAGCCAAAGAAGATTGGCCTTGCATAGTTCCTGGACCGCAAAATTCCTGGGGAGGCTCAAGTCCAGTTGCTGGCGTTAGAACACAGTACTTGAATATTTTATTCGGCTTAAACAACAAAATCAAAAAGGAAAGCAGATTGGTCATTGATCTATTGGATGTGGATCCCTTCTCGCCACCTCTTATCAAAGTGACTGTGAATGGAGAGGCTTTTAAGCTGAAAGCGGGTAATGGTAGTAAGGAAAAAATATTGCAGGGTAAATTAAAAAATGCAAAGGAGCAAGTGTTTGAAATTCCTATATCTGATAGTTTACTCAAAAAAGGTGGAAATCATATCCAGATAAGAGGTCTTAAAGGGGGTTGGTTTGCTTTTGATCAAATTCGTCTTGAAACGGAGTCTCAATTTGATTTGATTAAACCGGAGAAAGCCTTTATTCGTCAGATAAAACCAGCAACTTATGAACTAGAGCGGGAACAAAATTTTCAGCCGCTCCTTGTTGACTTAGAACATCTATCTGGAAAACCCAGTATCAAAGTGAAATTAGACGGTAAAAATATTTTTTCAGAA
>DATGCI010000066.1:0-8264 GCA_035312185.1 bacterium | reverse complement strand
AGAATGGAAAAATTAATAATTTTTGATACGACTTTAAGGGATGGTGAACAAAGTCCCGGTGCCTCTTTGACAATTAGCGAAAAGCTAGCAGTTGCCAAGCAACTTGAAAAGCTGGGAGTTGATGTCATTGAAGCCGGCTTTCCAATTGCCTCACAGGGTGACTTTGAAGCTGTTAAAAAAATCGCCGAAACCGTAAGCAAACCGGCTGTTTGTGGATTAGCGCGAGCCAATACTCGTGATATTGACAGATGCTGGGAAGCAGTTCAGCACGCTAATAATCCTCGTATTCATACATTTATTGCCACATCCAAAGTTCATCGTGAAGCCAAACTGCGAAAGAATAAAGACCAGATCCTTAAAATTACTGAGAAAGCGGTCAAGCGGGCTAAAAGTTATACTGACAATGTTGAATTTTCACCGGAAGATGCTGCTCGCACAAATCTGGACTATATGTGCGATGTAGTAAAGGTCGCTATCGAAGCCGGTGCCAAAACAATCAACATACCAGACACTGTAGGTTATGCTAATCCCGAAGAGTTTGGGGAGAGAATTAAGTATCTTATTGACCAGATACCCAATAGTGACAATGTAATTATCAGTGTTCACTGTCATAATGATCTGGGAAATGCGGTCGCTAATTCACTGGCTGCAGTAAGAAATGGAGCTCGCCAGGTAGAAGGTTGCATTAATGGAATTGGTGAAAGAGCCGGTAATGCTTCCCTGGAAGAGATCATTATGAATATTGAAACCCGGAAAGATTATTACAATCTGGAAACCAATATTAATACTGAGGAAATTTACAAAACCAGCCGACTGGTCTCAACTTTGACAGGCTTACTTGTTCAACGCAATAAGGCCATTGTTGGAGAAAATGCTTTTGCTCATGAAGCTGGAATTCATCAGCATGGCGTTCTCAGTGACAAAAACACATACGAAATTATGACACCGGAAAAAGTTGGCTGGAAAGGACAAAATATTGTAATTGGTAAACATTCCGGAAAACATGCTGTAACTTCTGTCCTGGAGGAAGAAGGCTTTGAGCTGGAAAAAGAGCAGATCAAACAAATTACCAAAAAAGTTAAAGATCTTGCTGATAAACAAAAAAAGGTAGCAACCGAGGAAGTAATCGCTATTGCACGAGAAGTTACTCATCAGCTCACTGATGAAGAGAAGTATATTGAATTGCTGGAGATGACAGTAACCTGTGGAATCAATATGACGCCCGTAGCTTCCCTCAAGCTAAAAGTGGATGGTAAAGAAATAATGGCTTCCGGTTTTGGCGACGGACCTATTGATGCTGTCAGTAATGCCATCTGGGAAATTCTGGAAAGTTCTTATGAACTGGAAGATTATCATCTCGATGCAATTACAGGGGGAACAAATGCTCTGGCTGATGTCTCGATCAAATTACTTGATTCCAATAACAATCTTTTTTCGGCCCGGGCTGTCAATGAAGATGTAGTCAAAGCCAGTGCCTATGCTATTATCAAAGGAATTAATAAGGCTTACAATTATCGCAAAAAAATCCATCCTCAGAAAAATGGAAATGTTTGATGATGGATGATGGATTAATGGATGGTTGGATGAATGGATGATTGGATGATTGGATGATTGGATGTGTAGAAGGGGTCAGGTAAACAATGAAATTTTGCAAGTTAATTATAAAATTTGAGAGGTTAATTTGGGAGCGACAATAACTGAGAAGATCCTGGCAAAACATTCAGGTCGAGATAATGTAAAACCAGGCGATATGATAACAGCAAAAATTGATACTATTATGTGTCATGATGTAACCACTACTCCGGCAATTGAATTGCTAGAGCAAAAGGGGATTGAAAAAGTTAACAACCCTGATCAAATAGTAATTATGCCGGATCACTTTATACCCAATAAGGATATAAAATCAGCAGAAATGGTAGCCCGCATTAGACGCTGGGCAAAAGATCAAGGCATAGAAAAATTCTACGATCTTGGCAATCACGGAGTTTGTCATGCGCTATTACCGGAACAGGGGCATGTTGTGCCCGGGTCAACCATAGTTTGTGGCGACAGTCACACCAGTACTCACGGTGCTCTTGGTGCTTTTTCAACAGGAATTGGTAGTACTGATCTGGCTGCTGCTCTGGCCACTGGTGAGCTCTGGTTTAGAGTTCCTGAGACAATTCTATTTGAGATCAAAGGAGAATTACCAGAAGGCGTCTATTCAAAAGACGTAGTTCTAGAAATAATTCGCCAGATTGGCGTAGATGGAGCATTATACAAAGCCATGGAATTTGCAGGGCCGGTCATCGATGATCTTTCAGTCGAAGCTCGAATGACTATTTGCAATATGGCAATAGAAGCAGGTGGAAAATCAGGAATCATTAATCCCGATGTGAAAACTCTGGAATATGTCAACGCTAGAACTGATCAGGAATTTGAAGTTGTGCGAAGTGATCCGAATTGCAATTATTCAAAAGTGGTAAAAATTGATGTATCTGAATTGGAACCAGTTGTTGCAGTTCCCAGTTTGCCAAGCAATGGTAAACCAGCCCGAGATTTGCAGGAAATTAAAGTAGATCAGGCCTATTTAGGTAGCTGCACAAATGGTAGAATTGAGGACCTTCGGATTGCAGCCAGGATTCTGGAAGGACATAAACTAGCCCGGGATACTCGAATGATTGTAGTTCCAGCTACTACTGAAATATGGAAAACAGCCAATCAGGAAGGCCTTTTGGACATTTTTATGGAAGCAGGGGCCACAGTTTCTACACCTACTTGCGGCGCCTGTCTGGGAGGTCATATGGGAATTCTAGCAGCTGGAGAAAAATGCATCAGCTCGACCAATCGGAATTTCGTAGGCCGTATGGGCAGTCCTGATTCTGAAGTCTATCTGGGTAGCCCGGCAACTGTAGCAGCTTCTGCAATTACCGGCCGAATAACCGACCCTCGTGATTATTTGGATTAATGAAAAAGAGTGATAATATATGGGAATCATTAAATAAATCAGATTCGGAGAAAAAAAATTATGCAAGGAAAAGCAATAGTTTACCAGCGGGACCATATTAATACAGATGAGATTATTCCAGCCCGTTATTTAAATACAGATAAAGAAAAGGAATTAGCACTCCATGCTATGGAGGATTTGGACACAAAATTCCTTGATAAGGTCGAACCCGGTAGCTGGATTGTAGCTGGACAGGACTTTGGCTGTGGGAGTTCCCGAGAGCATGCGGTCTGGGCCTTGCGCGGAGCCGGTGTTCAGGGAGTAATTGCTAGCTCCTTTGCCCGCATATTCTTTAGAAATTCAATCAATAATGGTTTTCCGGCCATTATGATCGACAAAATTGCTGATAAGGTTAAAACCGGCCAAATGCTGAAAGTTGATCTCAAAAAAGGGCTGGTAAAAAATTTAACTACTGATGAGAAGTATCAATTTTTACCCTACTCTGATTTTATACGAGAAATAATTGATGCTGAAGGACTTATGAACTATATAACACAAGAGGAAATTTAAAAATGAGCACAAAAAAAGTTGCTGTTTTACCTGGCGATGGAATTGGGCCGGAAGTTATGGCCGAAGCCCGCAAAGTTCTGGACAAAATTGAAGCATCTACTGATATCACTTTTAAATATAAAGAGGCTCTGGTAGGAGGAGCAGCCTGGGACGAATACAAAGAACACCTGCCAGAATCCACTCTGGAAACCTGTCGTCAATGCGACGCTATTTTGTTTGGTTCGGTAGGTGGCCCGGTTAAAGAACAAAATTCCGAAAAATGGAGTGGAGTGGAAGTAAATTCTCTACTCGGTTTACGCAAAGCTTTTGAACTGTATGCTAATTTGCGACCGGCCAAATTATTCCCATCCCTGGCTTTCGCGTCGTCTCTGCGAAAAGATATTTCCCAGAAAGGTTTTGATCTTTTGGTTGTCAGAGAACTGACTGGTGGAATTTATTTTGGGCAACCTAAAGGACGCCAAGGAGAAGGTGCTTCTGAAAAAGCTTTCGATACAATGCTCTACTCTCGCAAAGAAGTTCGCCGAATTGCCGAAGTTGCTTTTGAAGTTGCTCGCAAACGCAACCAGAAAGTCACTTCAATTGACAAAGCCAACGTGCTGACCACAATGGTTTTCTGGAGAAAAGTAGTTGAAGAAGTTGCCGCTGAATACCCGGATGTTGAATATGAGCCCATGTATGTTGACAATGCGGCCATGCAATTGACAAAAAATCCGCAGCAGTTTGATGTGCTATTATGTGGAAATATGTTTGGCGATATTCTTTCCGATGAAGCAGCTGCTCTAACTGGTAGTCTAGGATTACTGCCTAGCGCCAGTCTGGCAGAAGGCAGTTTTGGCATGTATGAGCCTTCTGGCGGTTCGGCTCCTGATATTGCAGGAACTGGTAAGGCCAATCCCATTGCTCAAATTTTGAGCGCTGCTATGATGTTGCGCTACTCTTTTGATATGGAAGATTCTGCCCAAAAAATCGAGCAATCAGTAAACTCGGTTCTGGAACAAGGATATCGAACAGCCGACATCTATACTGAAGGTGACAAAAAAGTAACCACCCAGGAAATGGGCGATCTGATTGTAAATAATCTGGATCTATAAAAAATATTATAAATTTACTCTCTCCTCTCTCTACAAGAAGCCGGGCTTTCTAGTCCGGCTTCTTTTTTTATTTTGGGATAATGTTCTAAAATGTCTGGAATTCAATTAACACTTTGTGAAAAATTTTTGAAGATCGCTTCAACTTATTAACAATTGCTATTAAATTCTCTTTAGATAAATCAAATGGAGAATACGATGACCTTCCTCAAAATAAGCAGCTTAATTATTTTAATTCTCATAAGCATTTCAATTTTTTCATGCACTCGCTCAAAAAATTCCAGTGCCACTCTGGCAATTATCAATGCCAGGATCTGGACCGGAGATAGCAGCAATCCCTGGGCGGAGGCCATCAGTATCCAAAATGATACAATCACTGCAGTTGGTGACAATTCCACAATAGAAAATTTCATATCTGAAAAAACAAAAGTAATCGATGCTCAAGGCCAATTTGTCTGCCCTGGTTTTACAGATTCCCATGTCCATTTTCTGGAAGGTGGTATGCGATTGGCGTCTGTAAATTTGAGAAATGCTCAAACGCCTGAAGAGTTCACCAAAAAAATAAAAAACTATGCTGATACACTCAAACCGGGGACATGGATTCTGGGTGGTGACTGGGATCACACTAATTGGGGCGGTAAATTGCCTGAAAAATCCTGGATCGATTCAGTCACTCCTGAAAATCCGGTCTGGGTGAGCCGACTTGACGGACACATGGCTCTTGCAAATTCTAAAACCCTGGATCTGGCCGGAATTGATAATAGTGTGAAAGATACAGCCGGAGGGACATTCATTAGAGATGGGAAGGGAAATCTGACTGGAATCCTAAAAGATAATGCTATGGAAAAAGTAGAATCCATTATTCCTGAGCCAGGCGAGGATCTGAAAATGAAAGCTCTCAACGCCGCCATGGATCATGTTCATAGTATGGGAGTCACCTCAGTCCATCATATGGGCAGCTGGGATGATCTGAAAATATTTGAAAAGGCCCGAGCTAAAGATTCTCTAAAAGTCCGAATTTATGCAGCAGTCCCTATCCACACTGTCGACCGACTTGCTCGAAAATTAAAAGAACAGGAACAGGAAGACAAATGGTTAAAAATAGGTGGCTTGAAAGGTTTTATTGATGGTTCGCTTGGTTCTCATACTGCTGCCATGTTTGAGCCTTATACAGATGCGCTTGAAGATTATGGATTAATCGTCACTGAAAAGGAAAATATGTATGAGATGGTAAAAAAAGGCGACAGGATTGGTGCTCAATTAATTGTCCATGCGATTGGAGATCGGGCCAATCACATGATTCTTAATATTTATGAAAAAGTGATGGATGAAAATGGTGAAAGAGATAGAAGATTTCGCATAGAACATGCCCAACATTTAATACCCGAGGACATTCCCAGATTTGACGAATTAAATGTTATTCCCAGTATGCAGCCCTACCATTGCATTGATGATGGCCGCTGGGCCGAGCCCCTAATTGGCAAAAACCGCATGCAAACAACCCACGCCTATCACTCCCTCCTTGATAATAATGCTCATTTAATTTTTGGCAGTGATTGGTACGTAGCTCCGCCCTCACCATTAAAAGGAATCTATGCAGCAGTGACCAGGGCAACTTTGGACGGAAAAAATCCGAGTGGATGGGTGCCTGATCAAAAAATATCCGTAGAAGAAGCATTACAAGCCTATACAATTAGCCCCGCATTTGCCAGTTTTGACGAAGATATCAAAGGCTCACTAGAGCCGGGAAAACTGGCTGATCTTGTTATTCTAAACCAGGATATTACCCAAATTGATCCTGAAAATATTTGGGATGTTAAAGTAGTGAAGACTATTGTGGGTGGTGAGGTTGTGTGGGCTTTCTGAAATAATCTATTCTAAAGAGAGCAGGATCCCCTAACTTGTAGAATATCTATAAAAATAGGATAATTACTTAAAAAGAAGTTGTTATATTCAGCTATTTCTAATACATTTTTAATAGTATATTGGTAGAAAATAATATAGATCATAAAATGTTTAGGAAAAATGTGAGAATAAAAACTTCAATTATTCTATTCTTTTTTCTATTTACTGCAAGAGTCTCAAGCGAAATAATTAATATTCCAGAAGATTTTACAAAAATACAGAATGGAATTGTAAATGCAAAAAATAGGGATACTGTCCTAGTTCAGCCAGGAACATATTATGAAAATATTAATTTTAATGGAAAAAATATTACTTTAGCTTCAAAATATTTAACTACTTTAGACACAACCTATATAAATAATACAATTATCGATGCTAGTGATAGCGGTACAGTGGTAAAAATAATATCAGGAGAAGATTCAACTGCCCTAGTTTGTGGTTTTACTTTACAAAATGGAGCCCCTGCATCAGAGACTAGTGAGAAAAAAAATGGCTCTGGTGGATTTGGTCTAGAAATCAAAAATTCAGGAGTCACAATAAACAATTGTAAAATAAAAGAAAATCGGGGTATGTTTATTGGGGCAGTTGAATGTTATAATTCAAATCTTTATATGAATGATGTTATTATTAGAGATAATCGGCCCTGGACTACATTAACAACTGTGACTGGTGGTATAGAATGCAGATTATCAAAACTAGTCTGCAACAATGTTGTGGTCGATGGTAACCATGGGGATTATATTGGTGGGATAAGATTATATAAATCCACCGGTATTTTAAACCACATGATTATATCAAATAATTCACAGTCAGGTATGTACGGGACGGTAGGGGGGTTTATATGTGAGGAAAACAGCAAACTAGTAATGGAAAATGCTCTGATAAAGAATAATAGCAGTAGTACAATAGCAGATGGGATTAAGATAAAAAAATCGGAGGCATATTTAGATTCTATTGAAATCATGGAACACGATTATAAACCATTAGTATTCAAAAATTCCGAGGTACACTTTTCAAATTCAACAATTTACCCGGGGCAGAGTGCATCCTGGGAAAAACAAACTGCGATAACAATAAGAGGATCAGATATTGATTTTTATAGAATATTAATTTATGGAAATGTTTCAATGTTATATTGTAACAGCTCTAATTTAAATATTGTAAACTGTACTATCTTAAATATCGATAACGGCACTGCGGAGCATGTTTTTACTTCAGATAAATCATCTGTAAATATAGTAAATAGTATTATATATTCTGACGCACCACTTCGGGAGACACTTGGAAACGCAGTAATCAATGTAGTTTATTCAAATTTTAAGCATGGTAGAGATTCATTCAAAAATAATGATTGTATCAATTACCCAAATGAGGAACATACTATAAATTGGTTACAGGGAAATATTTCATCGAATCCTAATTTTGTAGACCCTAATAATAATATTTTTAAGCTTGATACCTCTTCACCATGTATTGAATCTGGAATACCATTTTTAGTATATCAAGGAGATACAATTGTTGATTTAAGAGAGAATGAATACTTTGGTAATTACCCTGACATAGGAGCTTTTGAAAATCGAGATAGCTCTTCAATTCGAGATATTAATACAGATCTTGCTTTATCTACTCCTGAAGATAATTCTGTGATAAAAAATTTCCCAATATCATTTAAATGGAAAGAAGTAGATTATCTTCCAGCATTTAACAGCTATAATTTAATTATTTCCCCCAATCCAGATTTAAGCGGTTCTAATATAAATATAGAGATTTCAGAA
>DATGCI010000065.1:0-20969 GCA_035312185.1 bacterium | reverse complement strand
GGAAAGCAATAAAATGACTATTAGTCGTTCTCAAATGAAAAAAATCAAAAAATTTCAAATATAGGAGGATTTATGAACTACGATTTTCTAGAAACATTGGGGATAAAAGAAGTTAATTATGGAGCCTCCACTGGAGGAAGTGATGGCTGGATAAAGACCAGCGGTGATGAACTCATTTCTCGCTCGCCAATTAATGATGAGCCGATTGCCAAGGTAATCCAGGCCACTCCTGATGAATACAATCAGATAATTGATAAAGCTCGCCAGGCTTTTAAAAAATGGCGCATGAAACCTGCTCCTCAACGAGGACAGATTGTACGACAGATTGCAGATAGACTGCGGGAATACAAAGAACCTCTCGGAAAACTTGTTACTCTGGAAATGGGAAAAATTGTAGCCGAAGGAAAAGGCGAAGTTCAGGAAATGATCGATATTGCTGATTTTGCTGTTGGCCAGAGCCGGATGCTGTACGGATATACAATGCATAGTGAACGTCCCCAACACAGGATGTTTGATCAGTATCATCCCTATGGGATTGTTGGCATTATTACGGCCTTTAATTTTCCTGTAGCAGTCTGGGCCTGGAATGCTCTGCTGGCAGCAGTTTGTGGTGATGTCAACCTCTGGAAACCAAGTTCCAAAGCACCTTTATGTGGCATTGCTGTTCAAAATATTTTGGAGCCTATTATTGATGAACATGATCTGGATGGAATATTCAATCTGGTAATTGGTCGCGGCTCCACAATTGGTGAAGAACTGATCAATGATAAAAATGTACCTCTGGTCAGTGCAACTGGTAGTATTGGCATGGGCAAGCATGTTGGTAAAACAGTAGCCAAACGTCTGGGCAGAACAATTCTTGAATTAGGTGGTAATAATGCTGTTGTAATTGCTGAAGATGCCGATCTTGATATGGCTATTCGGACTGTATTGTTTGGAGCTGTGGGCACTGCCGGTCAACGCTGTACTACCACTCGTCGAATCATTATCCAGAAAGATATAAAAGATGAATTTGTTGATCGTCTTGTCAAAACTTATAAGCAGGTTACAATTGGTGATCCACTGGATGAAGATATTCTAATGGGGCCTCTGGTAGATCAAATCGCTGTTGACACAATGATGGACGCTATTGAGGAGGTTAAAGAGTCGGGCGGTAAGCTGCTATTTGGTGGCAATAAGGTAGAAGTAGAAGGTCTGGAAGATGGATTTTATGTGGAACCGACTATAATGGAAGCTGAAAATCATTATGATATTGTTCAGAATGAAACTTTTGCTCCTATTTTATACATTATCGAATATGAAGATATCGAGGATGGCATTCGCATTCACAATGACGTGCCTCAAGGCTTAAGTAGTGCTATATTCACAAATAATCTCAAATATGAGCAGCTTTTTCTCTCTCACAAAGGTTCTGACTGTGGTATTGCCAACGTCAATATTGGAACTTCTGGTGCTGAAATTGGTGGTGCTTTTGGTGGTGAAAAAGAGACAGGTGGCGGCCGTGAATCTGGATCCGACGCCTGGAAAGCCTATATGCGTCGTCAAACCAATACCATCAACTGGGGCGATGATCTGCCTCTTGCTCAGGGTATTGAGTTTGATGTAGATTAAAGATTTTGAAAATGAGGCCCGTTGAGGGCTCTTCTTTTTAATTTAATTGTGGAGCAATATGTGAACATCGGTATAAGACGAGAAGATAAAAATCAGTGGGAGGGAAGGGTTCCTCTGATTCCCGAACATATTGAGGAACTGACCGATCAGAAGGATTTGCAGGTTTATATTCAACCTTCTGATATTCGAGCCTATTCTGATGAAGAATATAAAAAGGCAGGCGCCATTGTTCAGGAGGATCTTTCGCCCTGTGAATTAATTATGGCGGTCAAAGAAATTCCCGTTGATTTTTTTGAAAAAAATAAAACCTATATGTTCTTTTCTCATACTATAAAGGGACAGGACTACAATATACCTATTATAAAAAAAATGAGTCAATTGCAGGATACTTTGATTGACTATGAAACAATTACCAATGAAAAAGGCCGCCGGCTTATATTTTTTGGACGTTTTGCCGGACTGGCTGGAATGATGGACAGCTTTTGGGCCTTGAAAAGTAGATGCGAAAAGGAAGGCATTGATTTGCCTTTTGAAGACTTTAGGCCCACTCTGGAATACAATTCCTTGAGAAAAGCTCGTAAACATTATAAAAAAATAGGCGAGCAGATAAAAGAGCACGGCTTTCCGGATACTATAAGTCCTGTAGTTGTGGGAATTAGCGGCTATGGAAATGTTTCCCATGGTGCTCAGGAAATTTTGAACTTGTTGCCGCACGAGGAAATAAAGGCCTCGGACCTTAAGGAATTTGTAGAATCCGGTGATTATTCCAATCACAAGGTTTATAAAGTCGTTTTCAAAGAAGAAGATATGGTGCAGAAAAAAGGGAATAATGGGCCTTTTAAACTGGCTGATTATTTTCAACATCCTGAAAAATATGAGTCCCAATTTGCGCAATACTTGCCCTATTTGACTGTTCTGATCAATGCTATTTACTGGGATGATCGCTATCCGCGCTTAATTACCAAACAGGACACCAAAAAATTGTATTCAGGTTCAGCAAAATTGAAAGTGATCGGTGATATCAGTTGTGACATCGAAGGAGCAATTGAGCCAACAGTTAAAATAACAGATCCAGGAAATCCCGTCTTTGTTTATGATACTGAGAAAGACCAGGCAGTAGATGGCTTTGAGGGGAATGGGCCGACAATTTTGGCAGTTGATAATTTACCTTGTGAAATTTCTCGTGATTCTTCCCGGGCTTTTAGTGACGCTTTAATGGATCTTCTGCCAGAGATCATTGATTGTGAGTTTGAATCCGATTTTGAAAATCTGGATATTACCCATTCCATTAAAAAAGCTATCATACTCTATCAAGGACAATTAACACCTCACTATTACTATTTGAACCAATATCTCTAATTATTTGGACTAAATTTAAACGTGTCAATGTATATTTTTAAGTATTTAAACACTCTTTAAAAGGGCTTTAAAGGCCGTTTAAAATAAACAAATCGAAATGCAAATTTAAATTTGAGGAGTTTAGCATGAAGAAAATTCTGGTTTTAGGGGCCGGACTGGTATCAAGTCCGCTTGTCAACTATCTGCTAGATGAAGAAGATTTTGAAGTCACAGTAGCAACCCGGACTGTCAGCAAAGCTGAAAAACTGATCAATGGACATGAACGGGGAAAAGCTGTGCAGCTCAATGTGAAAGATACGGAAGCTTTACGCCAATTAATCAAAAATACAGATATTGCTATCAGTTTGCTGCCCTATGTTTTTCACGTAAAAGTAGCCAAACTTTGTATCGAATTCGGCAAAAATATGGTCACAACTTCCTATATAAGCGATGAAATGGAAGCCCTTGATGACCATGCTAAAGAGGCTGGTCTGCTCATTCTCAATGAAATTGGCGTTGATCCTGGAATCGATCATATGTCTGCTATGCGAATTATTGATCGTGTTGAAGAAGAAGGCGGTAAGATCACCAGTTTCAAATCCTACTGTGGTGGTCTGCCAGCTCCGGAAGCCAATGATAATCCGTTCGGATATAAATTTAGCTGGAGCCCCCGGGGCGTTCTAATGGCTGGTAAAAATGATGCCAAATATCTGGAAAATGGTGAGGTTGTGGATGTTCCTGGTGAAGAATTATTCAAACACCACTGGCCTCTTGATTTTGAAGGTGCTCCAGAAGACTTTGAAACCTATCCTAACCGGAATTCTCTGCCCTATATTGATACTTACGGACTCGATGATGTAAAAACTATGTTCCGAGGTACTATTAGAAATAAAGGCTGGAGCGATGCTCTATATTGCATAGTTAAACTTGATCTTCTGGAAGATGAAGAACGGGATGATCTGGGAAATATGACTTTTGCAGATTTGATCCGCAAGCAAGTCGGTGCCTCTGATGATGCTGATCCCTGTCAGGCTGTCAAAGATTATCTTGGCGAGGATGCTCCCAAAAATGCCCTTGATAAGCTGGAATGGCTGGGACTTTTTGATGATAAAGAATTGCCTGATGAAAATACATTGATTGATGTAATGACTGCTCTATTTCTGGAAAAAATGCCCTATAAAGAAAATGAACGCGATATGATTGTTCTTTTTCATGATTTTCTGGCAGAATATCCTGATAAAAAGAAACGCATTACATCAACATTGATTGATTATGGTATTCCTGATGGCGATTCTTCAATGGCCCGTACTGTAAGTCTGCCAGCAGCAATTGCTACAAAGTTGATCCTGCGAGGTGAAATAGATACAAAAGGAGTTCGAGCCCCAGTTGTTCCTGAAATCTATAATCCTGTACTTGATGAACTCGAAGAAATGGGTATTGTTTGCAAAGAAAAAGATTACGAATTATAATATAGAGTACATAAAACCTTGTAGGTTTTCAAAACCTGCAAGGTTTAAATAATTCCGATCAATTCTATATTTTCAATTAAATATTGATTTTTATGGAAAAAATCTTGCAGGTCGTGGAGACTTTTATGAATTCAAAATTAAGAATTCATAATTAAGAATTATTTAATAGTAGGTAAAAGGTAAATTCAAAAATCATTTTACCAGATTTGATATACCTGGAGGTCGGCTTATTACGTCTTCTTCTGACTAGACAAGTTGCGCCGCATGAGAATAATTCGCGTCAATTCGCGGACAGTGTTTTTTTTAAAACAATTTCTAAACCTTGCAGGTCGTGGAGACCTACAAGGTTTTACTATGGAGTACATTGACTATGTCAATGTACATATCATTAAAAAGATAAAAAAAGAAAACCCGGAGCAGCCTGATAGGACTCATCTCCGGGTTTTTTCAATTATGATCAAATATTGAAATCTATTCCTCTTGCTTCTTTTTCTTACTATATTCAGGATAAAGATCTTCAACACAGTCGGGACAAATTCCATGACTGAATTGAATATCAGGTAGGCGCTCAGAGATATATTGTTCCGGTTCTATCCAGGGATTGCCTTCCTTATCTTCGTCACGAATTTTTTTGCAACCGGCACAAATTGGAATAAAGTTCCCCAGCTCATCAGTAATCTGGCGGGCTTTATCGATTTTCTGCAATAGTTCTTTTTGCTCGGTTCGATCGTAAAGAGTGAGAAAAAAAGCCGGTTCAAACTGGATTTCAATTTTTAGAATACGAACCGAAACATAACGCACTTCCTTTGACGCTGTTTGCATTTCAAATTCAAATTCCTGCTCAGTTTCATCTTTTTGTACTTGTAAAGCCTGGACTACTTCAGCGATTTTATCAAAAAGGGCCAGATCAGAAATCGATTCTCCTAGAAGATATTCTCTATCATATTCAGTTAGTTTTGTAAATGATTTGTTAATGAAAAACACTTCATCATTTTTTAAAATTGCCATTGCGGCCTGTGAAGATTCAACGATCTTACGATATTGTTCCTCTTCCTGTCGCAGTTGTTCATTCTGGCGTTTAATTTGTTGCTGGGCTTTGTGAAGTTTGAGAGCCTGTTGAATGGCATTGGCTATCATGGCTCCGCTGGTACCTTTTAAAAGATAATTATAAGCCACAGTTTGTTTTACTCGATTCAAAAAGTCTGGCTCTTCGTGAGCGGTCAGAAATAGAATAGGAATATCATGATCTTCATGAATGATTTGAGCAGTTTCGATACCATCCCGCTCATCATTTAATTCAATATCCATGAGAATTAGATCAATATCATCATTTTCATCAATATAGTCAATCGCATCCTGACTATTGTGGAGAGTCTTTGTCTTAAAATCATGTTTTCCAAGCTGTGCTGCCTCAGCCATGGCAGTCACTTCTTCATCATCTACCAGCAAAATTTTATTCTTACCCATTGTCATTCCCTCATTTTAAATTATCAATCCCCGAATTTATTCTGCATTATTTCAAGTGTTTGTTCATAGACTATTTCCAGGTCATCAATTTTCTCCTCAATAATTTCAGCATTATTATTTCCAGCGGCTTTTTCCATTTCAAAAGCAATTTCCCGTAAATTTGATGCATATATATTCATAGCCATGCCTTTGATTGTATGAGCCTGTAATTTTAATTTATCAAAATCCCGTGCTTGCCAGGCCTCTTTTAGTTCATTAAAATAATCTGGCATTGTCTGAATAGCTTTGTTTAATAATTTTTCAGTAATATTTGAACCATATTCGTCATTAAGTTTCTCAATATTAAGCAGATGATCTTCATTAATTTGTTCTGAATTGGATTCTTCTGTATTTTGATTATTTATTTCAAGATCTATTTGATCTGTGATAATTTCTGCAAAGTCATCCTGATCGATTGGTTTACTAAGGAATCCATCCATTCCGGCTTCTAAGGTTTGCTCCTTTTCATCTTCCATTACTCCGGCAGTAAGGGCAATTATTGGAACATTTTGATCATCTTTTCTTATTTCACGAGTGGCTTCTAAGCCATTCATGTCCGGCATATGAATGTCCATAAGAATTACATCAGGTTGCTCTTTATTGAATACTTCGAGAGCCTGCTTACCATTTTTAGATTCAAAAATGCTAGCATTAGGGAGCAGCTTTTTGACTATATTTTTTGCCAGCATCATATTCATTTCATTGTCTTCTGCTATTAAAATGTCAATAGACAGGGAACTTATCTCTTGCTTTGTCTTTGTTTCAGCTTTAGTGCCTTTCTCAAATTTCTGATCTGAATAAATTTCTAAGATTTGTTGAAGGCTGTTTTGCTTGACAGGTTTTTCTAGTTTATGATTAATGCCATATTTTTTTAAACTTCGGGAATTAATATCTCTATCAGTTGAACTATATATTAAAATACAGGGTCGGCTTTCAGAACTAAGTTTTAATTGCTGCGCCATTTCCAGACCGGTCATGTCAGGCATTTGATAATCAACAATGATCAAGTCAATAGTATCCCTATATTTTTTATATTTGTGAATACCACTCTGCCCATTACCTGATAAATAGGATGAAATTCCCCATTGATGCAGAATGTTTTTTATAATAGTTCGATTGTGAGCATTATCATCAACTACGAGAGCATTTTGAATTTGAATATCTTCGAATTCCTGAGACTTTTCTCTGACAATTTCCATTTCAATAGTAAAATAGAAACGAGAGCCCTTACCTTTTTTACTATCCAATTTCAATTCACCGCCCATTTTATCTACCAGCTGACTGGAAATTGTCAATCCCAGGCCGGTACCTCCAAAACGGCGGGTTGTAGAACCATCAGCCTGAGTAAAAGACTCAAAAATACGCTCCTGCTGTTCCTTGTTAATGCCGATTCCAGTATCAATAACTGAAAAAGTCAGACTGACTATGTGATCGGTTTTATTTTGAACAGCGGCTTTCAATTCAATTTCACCTTCATTGGTGAATTTTACTGCATTACTGAGTAAATTGGCCAGAACCTGACGAAGTCTTCCAGAGTCAATAGAAACCATTTGGGGAAGATCAGAATCGATATCGAGCAGTAACTCAATACCTTTTTCATGAGCTGGGATCTTGATAATATCAATAGTCTTTTCCATAAGATCAATGAGATCACTATCGACATAATCTAATTCCAGACGACCGGCCTCAATTTTGGAAAAATCGAGAATATCATTGATCAATTCTAAAAGAGTTTGACCGGAATTATTAACATTTTTTAAATGATTTCTCTGGGTGGAATTCAATTCTGTATCTAATAAAAGTTCAGTAAAGCCAATAATACTATTAAGAGGAGTGCGGATTTCATGGCTCATACTGGCCAGAAAGTCGGATTTAGCCTTGCTGGCTGCTCGGGCATCTTTTGCATATTTTTGGGCTTTTTCTTTGGCTTCAATTAGTTCCGCTTCCGTGGTTTTTAATTTTGTGATATCAACTGCAATTCCGGCATGTCTGACTACCTTGTCTTGGTCATCTTTGACCTGAAAAGATTGAGCACGAATCCATTTGGTCTTTCCGGAAGGCTGGATAATTCTGTATTCCTCACGAAAGTGGCCGGTTTTTTGGTATTCCTGGAGTTTTTTTATAATTCTATTCCGGTCATCATCATGGATGCTAACTACAAAAGAATTCGGATTTTTATATAATGATTCCCGGCTGCGGCCCCACAATTTTTCATAGGAAGGGCTTATATAAATCATTTTAGATGAATCCTTTGACCTTAACCAAACCACTTCTGATAGATTCTCAGTTATCTGGCTAAATTTTTCTTCATTCTGGCGTAATTTCTCTTTAGCCCTTTTTCGATCAGTAATATCATGAGCAATTCCAATTAAATTAGTTATTTCTCCATTTTCATCTTTTACAATGGACGAGTTAGCACTATGCCAGCGCCAGTTACCATTTTTATGCTTTACTCGATAGGTAACCGTACCTGCTTTTTCCCCGGTTTTGAGATATTTTTGCAGCTTTTTCTTAATTTCTGATAAATCTTCGGGATGAACAAATTCTCCAAATTCATGTCCAATGACTTCCGAACGCTCATGACCAAGGATTTCTTTCCAGTTTGGCGAGACATAAGAAAAAATATTATCCGTTGTCAAAGAGTAGATAATATCATTGGCATTTTCCACAAATCTCCGAAATTTACGTTCACTCTTTATTAATGCTTGTTGATCTTCCTTTCGTTCATTAATATCTTCTATAATTCCAACCATACGTGTTTTTTTATCAGATTTCTCAACCACATTTCCGAGGTCACGAAACCAGATATAGTTTCCATTACTTGTTTTCATACGATATTCAACTTCATAAGTAGATTCTTTGCCATCGAGATGATCGCGCATGGCTTGCATAGCTCTTTCATAATCATCAGGATGGATGAGATCGGTAAAATCGGTATAATTGTTAAATTGCTCAGGAGAATAGCCTATCATTTCCGCTTTGCGACTATCAAAAGTTACCTGTCCAGAGGGAAAATTCAGTTCCCACCAGGCCAGATTACCAGCCTTAAGACCGGCTTCTACTCGCTCAGCCAGTTCTTTCTGGGCCTGGATGTTTTTTTTCCTTTCAGTAATATCTCTACTAACTACTATAGCTTTTTCATAATCTCCGTTTTTACTGTAAATAAAACGGGCATGATCTTCCCGCCACTTATACTCGTTATTAGGAGTTTTAGCTCGATAAATGTATTTTGTCTCCTTACGACCCATTTTAATTGCGTTATTTATTTTATTTTGAACTTCATCAAGATCATCAGGGTGGATAAGACTAAGGATTTCTGATTCATCGCGACCTATCTCTTTAGATTCGGGATATCCCAGAATCTTTGAATAGGCCGGTGAAGCATAGGTTATCTTGCCATTTTTAAGAACTATTATGCCATCAGAGGTGTTTTCGGCAATAAAACGGTAGCGTCTCTCACTTTGTTTTAATTCTTCTTCAGATTTTACACGTTGCCAGTAGTGCCTTATTAGAAAAAAAGTGGTTATTAAAATTATAAAAGCTGTTGAAAATAGAAGTATTATTTCAATAATATATTGCTGGTGATAGTTTTCATAAGTTATATCAGCAGCAGCTGAATGAAGATAGGCTATCTGTTCACCCTGGACATTTCTTATGGGCAGGAAAACATGAGCAATAACTGAATTTTCTCTGCGAATTGGTAAAACGTATTTTCCGCCAATTTTTACTTTTTCATGAATACATTCAAGGGCCTTTTTATCTAAAAAGGTTAAGGAATAATCATTATTAGATTCTTTCTCTTTAAAATAGTTTTCACATAGTTTAGATTGGATATATTGACTTTGCTGATTTCCCCAAATTGTCTCTTCAATAACTGATTTTTTAATCAAAAAACTATAATCACGGGGAAATGTATTATGAAGTTTATCTCTTATATGATCGAATCCAAAACTTATTTCAACACTGCCAAGATGTTCTCCATCAAGTATGAGAGGATAAACATTGCGAAAACCATATTTGACCCGTCCTGATTCAAACCCTCTTACCGTTCTCAGCTGAGAATTTGCCAGGTTCACTGAGTAACGAATATCTTTTAAACTATCGCCATATTTTTCTGGTTTATGGAGTCGCAGAAAACTTGTGCCATCAGGCAGATGAAAATGAAACTGTCTGACATGGTAGGAGTCCATCTGCTCATAAACCGGGCCCATTATTTTCAAAAGTTCTTGACGCACATTTTCTCTTATCTGCTTATCA
Source organism: bacterium (assembly GCA_035312185.1). GTDB lineage: Bacteria > Fidelibacterota > UBA2242 > UBA2242 > JAFGTP01 > JAIPHI01. Next base: position 10,788 of record DATGCI010000065.1, on the reverse strand, counting down.
TCGGAGTCGGCCTGTTTGTACTTATTTAAAATATAGGGATGGTTTACGTAATGATTAAAAAGGATATCAGCAGTATTAACATAGGAATCAAGTATAGAATTATATTTTAATTGGATCTCTTTCAGTAATACCTTGCTATGCTCTCTTTTTTCGAGAAAATGATTGTGCCTGATCATGAAAAATACTGATATTGTTAATCCAATGATCACAAATGCAGATATTAAAATATATTTATAAAAAGTGGAATTACTGTTTTGGTCAATTAATACGGAATCGTCTTGCAAAATTTTCCTCCAATACTTCAATTGGGCTAAAATTTTAGTATTTTTTGCCGATGACAATAAATGAATTTATTTATTTCAAAAACTATAAGTAACTTTCCCTTCTAAAAAACCAGTCTTTAGTCTGATAAAATTAATACCAGATTTGTTGATATTTTATTTCAATCTAATATTAGATGAGGCAAGATATTTTATTTACCTCTTTTCTTGGTTGACTTTGTTTTTTAATTAATTCTTATCTACCCATGTGAAATAACCAATTCTCAATAATATATGAATAATTGCGCATTTATCAAACTAGATAATTCTATTTTCAGATGCTTTGAGCGTTATCATATAAAATAAATTACTATTAACCTGGCTTATTTACTCACTAAATACCAGACTCTCTTTGTCAACTGTCGGGGTATCTCCCAATTGATAACCAACAAAATCTTTCATTTACAAGTAAAAAATTATAATTTACTCTAATGCGTAGTTTGGCAGTGCGTGGATAAGTTGGAGGATTACAGAATGGATTCAAATATTTACTTTTATTTAATACCCCATATAGTCGGGATTTTTATTTCACTTTTCCTGATCTACTCTCTTTATCCCCGGCGAGATAATTTACTCATCAAGATTTTTGTTTTATTTTTGACTTCGGCAGTTGTTTGGTCTTTCGCCTATATTTTTGAGTTAATGGCTTATAAACAGGCGCTAAAATTAATGCTACGGCGTATAAAATTTCTCGGAGTAGTATCGATTCCAGTTCTATGGATAATCTTTGCTGGATATTTTGGTGGTAAAAGTGAATGGATAACCAAAAAGAATGTATTGCTGCTTTGTATAATCCCCTTTATCAGCCTTGTTTTATTATGGACAAATCAATTTCATAATCTATTTTATATTGAGACTAATATATACAGAATTGGTGGCTTGCTCATTATTCGTGATATAGACGGACCGTTTTTCTTGCTGCATTCCATTTATTCTTACTTGATTCTCTTGCTCGGTGGCCTGATAATCTTCAGAAAATTTCTCCACTGGTCAAAAGTATTTGCCAGTCAATCTCTGGCCATTTTATTTGCTATCTTACTTCCTTTTATTGGAAATATATTTTTTGTAATGGGTATCAATCTTTTCAAAATTCCCTATGATATAACGCCCAGTCTTTTTGCTTTTTCAGGTCTGATTCTATGGTACAATATGCTTCGCCATAATTTTCTGGACATTGTTCCCATTTCCCGGGAAAATCTAATTGACAATATTAATGATGTTATCCTGGTAATTGATAATAAGGAACGGATAATTGACAGTAATAAAAAAGCTCGAAATTTAATAACTCAGTGTTCCACTTCTCTTCAGGCTGAGGAGGTTATAGGAGAAACAGTCCAGAAGGTTTTTGAAAAGTATCCCCGCATCATTAAAAAATTAACAAGTCAAAATATTCAGAGAACTGACTGTACAATGACCATTAATGGTGAACTCTATCATTTTGATATTCGTATTACCAGGCTACAAAATTATGATGAATCTACCTTTGGAAAATTGATCATTATGGAGGATAAAACCCGCCAGAAGTTAACTGAGGAAAAATATCGAGCCAGTGAGAAGAATTTCCGTAATTTTTTCGAGACACTTGATGAAATGGTATTTATTATTAAGAAAAGTGGTAAGATTCTGGTCACTAATTCAGCAGTATCAGAAAAGTTGGGTTATGAAAAAGAAGAATTAAAAAATATGCATCTTTTTGAAATTTATCCTGATGAATTCAGCATGAAAGTCGAAGAGTATTTCGAAGAGGTGCTAGGTGGAGATCAGGATTTTTGCCCCTTACCATTAAAGCATAAACAGGGCTACAAAGTACCGGTAGAAACCAGAGTTTGGCAGGGAGAATGGGACGGGCAAAAAAGAATATTTGCCATCTCAAAAGATCTGTCTAAACAACAGGAAGCTTTTCAAAAATTTCACCGCCTATTTGAAAGCAATCCCAGTCTGATAGCTGTTTTTTCTATTCCTGAATTTAAAATTGAAGAAGTCAATAATGCTTTTGTTAATGATCTGGGCTATACCAGAAATGAGCTGGTTGGAAAGTCAATTCAGAATATTGATCTTTTTGCCGAAGAATTGAATCTGGAAAAACTATATGAAGAATTACAGAAAAAAGAGCGCATTAAAAATAAGGAAATAAAGCTAAAGAATAGTTCAGGTCATATATTGTCCGGACTGCTTTCCATGGAAATGATCGACTATCAGGGTAAAAAGACAATTCTATCTGTGATTAATAATATTACCCGCATCAAAAACTATCAAAAGCAATTGCAGAAACGGCGGGATTTGCTTTCTGCTGTAGCCAAATCTACAAAAAAACTGCTCGTTAATCCTGATTTTCACCTGGCTCTGAATGAGTCATTATCAATGCTTGGAAAAGCGATGGGCGTTGACCGTGTCTATGTTTTTGAAAACGAATATGACCATGACGAGGAGCAATACATTACCAATCAGCGTTTTGAATGGAATTCCGGTGGTGCTCAGCCACAGATAAATAATCCCGAACTCCAGAATGTTCCTCTGGATACTTTTGAAAGTTTTATCACTCCTTTATTGGATCAGAAACCTTTGATTGGACTCGTCAAAAACATGGACAAAACAACTCAGCAGATTCTTGGCGCTCAAGATATTTTATCAATTCTTGTTTTCCCAATCTGGGTAGATGATAGTTTTTGGGGATTTGTGGGATTTGATGAATGCAAATACGAAAAAGAATGGACAAAGATAGAAAAGGATGTTCTATTGTCCTTTTCAGCAACAATTGCCGGAGCCATCAAACGGAAAGAACAAGAAGTTCACTTGAAAGAGGCCAAAGAAGAGGCCGAACAGGCTAACCAGGCGAAATCAAAATTTTTGGCCAATATGTCCCATGAAATCAGAACTCCTATGAATGCAATTCTCGGATATAGCGATCTTTTGACACCTCTTGTTGATAGTAAGACGGCTCGTGATTATTTAAACTATATTCAATCAGCAGGAGAAAGTTTGCTCAGTCTGATCAACGATATTCTTGATCTTTCTAAAATTGAAGCCGGTAAAATGGATATTAATCCAACTCCGGTAAATCTGGAAGTATTATTCAAGGATATTAAAAATATATTTTCAGTAGAGTGTGAGAAAAAAGAAATAATCTGTGATATTGACATTGATTCTGATCTTCCTGACTATATTCTTCTTGACAAGATTAGAATGAGGCAAATTCTGCTCAATCTGGTCGGTAATAGTATTAAATTCACCGATCATGGCCATATTTCTCTAAATGCCGAAAAAATTTATGAAAATAAAGATTTAAAGCGACTTGATCTTGAGATTTCCGTTGAAGATACAGGAATTGGTATATCGAAGGAAAAACAGGATGCGATTTTCGAGACTTTTAGCCAGCTGTATGGTCAGGATAATAGTAAATATGGTGGAACCGGTCTCGGCCTGGCTATTACTGAGCGTCTGGTCAGCATGATGGGTGGAAAAATTAAGGTTGAGAGCCAACCTGACAAGGGCAGCACATTTATAGTTCATCTTAATAATATCAGCATACCGGATGAGCAGAAAGGTCATCTTTCTGAACTACAAAGTAAGGATCTGGAAAAAGAAAATATACATTTTAAACAACAAAAAGTACTTATAGTTGATGATGAAAAGACCAATCAGATTTTAGTTGAATCATATCTTAAACCAGTCGGATTGAATATTTTTACTGCTGATAATGGTTCTCAGGCCATAAGAATGGCTACTGCAACGGAGCCTGATCTGATTATTATGGATCTTATGATGCCGGTCATGGATGGTGAGGAAGCTGTTTCCAAACTTAAAAAGCAAAAATCAACCCGGGATATTCCTGTTATTGCTCTGTCAGCCCATGCTGTCGAAGTTGATCCCCGTGAAATGAAAAATAAAGGGTTTGATGATTATCTTACCAAGCCAATAAAAAATAGTAATTTAATAATGACTATAAGAAAGTATCTCGATTTTACAAAACAATCTAATAAGGCTGAAAATAAAACCGTCAATGATCGGGAAGATTTTGTTGAAAATTTGGATCCTGATGTATTGAATCAACTTCTGAAAGTACTCAATACTGACATTCTGCCCCAGCTATCCAATCTGGAAGGTGGATATGATATTGATGAGATCAGTGAACTTGGTCAAAAAATTAAAAAGGTCGCTGAAAAATTTGAAGTTAAACAACTCCTTGAATCCGGACAGGTATTAATTGAAGCTGCTAACAATTTTGATATCAAGGCAATTGAAAAGAGAGCCGGATATATTTCCAAAATTATTAAAAGACTGGATGAACGGAATAGTGAGCTATAATTGATGCTCGGGAAAGTTCCTGGGTTTACCGGGAATAAATCAATCATGAATGAAGCAATTTTAAATAAAAAAGGGATATATTGAGATTTGAAAGATTATAGTTCTGAAATTAATCTGTAAATTTTTCTCAATGTTTTATAGATTACTGCAGCTGGGTAGAAATTTCAACTCAGCGTTGGTTGATTAAATCATGGCGAGGATTTTGACTTGATTGAAGAAAATTTTGAAGCAAAAACTTTTAAGATTCTGGTAGTTGATGACACCGTTGATAATTTGCAATTACTGGGCAAAAATCTAAGTAGGGCTGGGTTTTCAGTAGGTATTGCTCAGAATGGTCGCAATGCTTTGCAGCAGGCTCAGGGAAAAAACTATGATCTTATTCTACTTGATATTATGATGCCTGATATGGATGGCTATGAAGTTCTGGAAAGGTTGAAATCCGACCAAAAAACTGATTCGATTCCTGTCATTTTTTTAACTGCTAAAACCGATAAAGAAAGCATTGTCAGAGGTTTTGAAATGGGGGCTGTTGATTATTTGACCAAGCCCTTTAATATGGAAGAACTTCTGGTTAGAGTAAAAACTCATTTGGAATTGAAATATACCCGGGAATTGGTCAAAAAGCAGCTTAATAAACAGGAAGTTTTATTTGATAGCATTCCGATTTCAGTTTACGAAAAAGACGCGGATCTCAATTATAAAAAAGTAAACGCTAAATTTGCCGAGAAGTTTAACCGCAAACCAGATGAAATAACAGGAAAAAATGATCGGGGATTGTTTCCTCAGGGTCTGGCTGAAACTTTTGAGAAACAGGAAAAACAATTGTTAGCTGATAATAAAGGCATTTCCCAATATGAATATAAGATAAGATTGCCTGATGGCCGGGAAAAATGGTTTATTAGTGATAAAACGCCCTATTTTGATGAAAACAACAAACCAGCGGGAGTTATTGGAGCCGAACAGGACATTACTGAAAATAAGCGGATGAACCAATTCCTCAAATATCATAACAAAGTCGAGAGTGTTATTAATACTCTATCAGCCCGCTTCATTAATATTAATGCTGATGAACTTAATAATGAAATTGATAAATTCCTGGAGACCATGGCTGAATTAATGAACTTCTGCCAGGGCTCTTTGATGATGACCGAAGATGATGATTCGCAAAGAGTAAATATTATTAATGAATGGTATAAAGATAATAAAGCCATTGCTAGAATCCAGTCATTGAATAGGGAAGGTGTCTTCAAATATTATCAGCACCAGGAAGTCCAACAACCAATTATCATCAATTTTGCTGGCGAAGATGATGTTTTAGAGTATTTAGGTGTAGAGAAAATTGACTGCAATGCAATGCTGATAATTCCGATTCGTTATAAAAAAGAATTAAAAGGAATCTTGTGGTTTACTTCGCAAAATCCGATCGGTAAAACACAGGAGGATATTAATCATTACAGTATTTTTGGCGAGATTATCAGCAATGCCATGGAAAGAAAACGATCGGAAGAACGGATAAACAATCTATACCAATCTTTGTTGGATGACCTTAATGTCGCTGCTCAGGTTCAGTCTTACTTTCTGCCCGATTGGGTTCAACTTTATGATAAAGCTCTTTTTTCGTCTCTCTATGTTCCCCATAATAGAATCGGCGGTGATCTTTTTGATATAATTGAAATTGATCCTGATTGCTATATTACCTATGTTGGCGATATCTCCGGCCACGGAGTCCAATCAGCTCTATTTATGGCCGCTGTCCGTTCTCTGATCAAAATAACTATAAATAATTTTGAAGGACAGCTGGAACCTTACCGCATTTTGAATCGGCTAAATGAACTTCTGCGCATGGATATTTTGAGTAATAATGATACTTATATAACAATGGTCATGACCCGAATCAATCTTAAGGAAGAAAAAGTTAGCTATTTTAGTGCTGGTCATCCGCCGCTTATGTGCTATGATTCAAAAAAGCAGGAAATTCAGACAGTGGAAGATCTAGGCTCGGTCCCCCTCGGCTGGTTATCAGGACAGCCTTATAAAAAAGAGGAACAAGGACTTTGCAGAATTAATCCAAATAAGTGTTTGCTCTACTATACTGATGGTCTTTTTGAATGTGTGGACAATCAGGGAGAACAACTTGGTCTTGAAGGTTTGCAGAAAATTATGCGTCAGGATTTGATTCCAGTTGATGACTTTATTGAAATACCCTATAGATTCAAGGAGCGTCTGGAAAAATTGGGGTATGATACAAGCCAGGATGATTTTACTGTGCTGGCATTTAAAAAGTTAAAGAAACATCCTGAGAATGAATTTGTATTTAAAATTAGTAATACCAATAAAGCTGTGGCAAGGATCGGCCAGAAATGTGAAAAATTTGTTTATGAACGCCTTAATGACCAAAAATTGGCTTCTAAAATTGAGCTATTAATTAATGAATGTCTCAACAATATTATTGAACACGGCTATCAATTACAAAAATTGGTGCATGTGATTGGATCGATAAAAATTAGAGAGAAAATAGAAGTAGTATTCTGGGACAAAGGAATTGAATGGCAGTTCGCGGATATGGAAAAATTTGAAGACAAAGATACAGGCAAGCTCAGTGAAAGAGGCCGAGGACTGCAGATCATTCGTTCAATCACAGATAATCTTACTGTTAAACGCTATGGTGATTTTAATAAGACTGTCATGACCATACCAATCAAAGGGAAATCCAATGCCTAAAGTCAGTATTATAATGCGCTCAATCAACGATATGGATTTTATCGAAGCAACTTTTCAGGGCATCCAGGAACAGAATTTTCAGGATTTTGAAATCGTTAATGTTGATTCTGGATCTACCGATGGAACTTATGAATTAATCAAAAAATACAATAAAGGAACTGTCTATCAAATCCGTCCTGAGGAATATGTACCGGGGCCGGTTTTAAACACGGCAATTTCTCGTTCGAAAGGTGATCTGATTGTTTTTAATAATTCTGATTGTATTCCTCAAAACCAGGACTGGCTGGGCAATTTAATAGCCCCTCTTTCTGATTCTAATGTTGCTGCTAGCTTCGGTCGCCAGATTCCGCGATCAAATTCTCATCCGCTGGTAGCGAAAGATTATGAGCGGGCTTTTGGAGATGGCTTGATAAGCAGTCAATGGCACCATTTCTTTTCTCTGGCTACCAGTGCTGTGCGCAAAGACCTGATCACCAAATATCCATTTGATCCGAAGGTACAGTATTCCGAAGATATTGAATGGTCTTACCGCATGAAACAGGAAGGGTATAAAATTAAATACGTGCCTGACGCAGTTGTTGAACACTCGCATAATTACACAATGCCGCAGGTTTATAAAAGATTTTATGAAGAGGGACGGGCTGAGGCTTTTATTTATGGTCCTGAATTCAAATTATTTTCAAAATTTTTACGGCCTTTAGGTATGGAAATTTTGCGCGATATCTTCTATTTAGTAAAGACGGGAAATTATGATCAGATTCCCTATGGATTCCAATACCGTGCTGTTCAAAAATATGCTATTTACAAAGGCAATAAAGATTTTTTCAACGGTCATACTTACCAAAATTAATAGGGGAGGGTTAGGTATTATGAAAGTAATTCAAATCATGCGAAGACTTGCGTTTGAAGAATGGGGTGGCACAGAAACTGTGGTCTGGAATTTATCGCGGCAATTATACAAAAAAAATATTGATAACCAGATCCTTGCCACTCAGGCTCTTTGTGATCGTTCGGAAGAAGTGATTGAAAATATTCAGATCCGTAGATTTCCCTATTTTTATCCTCATTATCCTCTTGATGAGCAACAAAAACTTGCTCTGGATAAAAAAGGCGGGAATCCCTATTCCTGGTCACTTTATAAATACATAAAATCCCAGGATTCCGATATTTTGCACTGCCATACAATGCAAAGAATTGCCAATCTTGTCCGCAAAGCTGCTCGGTCTAATAAAATTCCTTATATTATTTCTTTTCATGGTGGATTTTTTGACGTACCTGAATCGGAAATTCAGGAAATGATGAAACCGCTCGAAAATACTTTTAATTATGGTAAGGTCATAGACTTTTTTACCCGTAAAAATCGCTTTTTAAAAGATGCCGATGGTATTCTTTGCGTCGGTCACAATGAATACGAAGCAACCCGGGAAAAATTCCCCAATAAAATGGTGGAATATCTCCCCAATGGTGTAGATTATGACAAATTTCAAAATGGCGATGCTTTAAGTTTTCGCAAAAAATATAAAATTCCCGAAGATCAGGAAATTATATTATGTCTGAGCAGAATTGATTATCAGAAAAACCAGCTTATTCTACTAGAATTGCTCAATTATCTAAAAAATAACAGTCCCGGCAAGCATCTGCTTTTGATCGGACCTATTTCATCTCAATCATATTATGAAAGCATAGAGAATAGAATTAAAAATTATGAGCTTGAGGAAATTTGTACGATTATTCCGGGACTGGAAGCTGATGATCCTGATCTGGTTGCCGCTTATCAGGCTGCTGATTATTTTATTTTACCTTCTATTCATGAACCTTTTGGGATTGTTGTTCTGGAAGCCTGGTCGGCCGGTGTGCCTGTAATTGCTTCTCAGGTTGGCGGACTGCAACAATTGATCAATGAAAAAGAAACTGGACTTTTCTTTGAGAGTGAATCTATTGAATCTTTGATTGATGCTTTTGAGGCACTGGAAAAAGATAAGAAACTGCGGGAAAATTTGATAAAAAATGCCCGGAAAGAAGTTAAAAAGAATTATACCTGGGAGATCATCGCCCAAAAATTACTCGATTTTTACAAGCGGGTAATTGATAATTACAAGAAATGAACGAGCTGCTATGAAAATATTGTACGTCAATACCACTCAGGGCTTTGTTGGAGGAGTAGAACGCTATCTCCACTCAGCTGCCGATCTATTATCCGATCAGCATGAAGCGGTGGGACTTTTTGAGCATAGTTTGCGGGGCTATTCCGACTTTTCATCTGTATTCAATCAGACCTTTTTGTATAATGAACTTGATGAAGATGGACGGGAAAATTTAGCAGAAGAAGTTAATGTAGCCTTCCTTCATAAAATTTCTGATCCAGAACTTTTTGAGTGGCTGGTTAACAATTTTAAAACAATTCTCATGGTTCATGATCATGATTATTACTGTCTCCGACATCATAAATATTATCCATTTTTGCGCATTAATTGTAAACGACCCTTTCAACCATTAGTTTGCAGTTTATGCTCGGGACTTATTGAGAAACGCAAGGGCAGAATTCAACCCATTCCCTTATTAAAACGGATGCAGATTTTAAAATTAGCCCGTCAAACTGACAACCAGATTGTTTTGTCAGAATTTATGCGTGAGAATTTGCTCAAAAATGATTTTTCCGCAGACAAAATCCAGAAAATTCATCCTTTCTATAAAATCCAGCAAAAGAAATCGGAAAAAGCCGACTCAAGTCCTGCTCAACTCCTGTTTGTCGGTCAAATAATTCGAGGAAAGGGCCTTGATCAATTAATTGACAGCCTGCAATATCTAAAAAATCCTTATACATTATCAATTATTGGCAAAGGAAATGATACTGCTTTCATTCAAAGTCTGATCAAGAAGTACAATCTTGAAAAACGGGTTTGTTTGGAAGGCTGGAAATCCAATGTTGACGAATATTACAGTAAATCTGATATCTTAATAGTGCCTTCTCGCTGGCAAGAACCTTTTGGTTTAATTGGTATGGAGGCTTTTTCGCATCACCTTCCAGTGGTTGGTTTTGATGTAGGTGGTATTGGAGAATGGCTGCATGATGAAGAAAATGGATATTTAGTCGAGCCAGGTAATACTCGAGCTTTGGCCAAAAAGATTGATGAACTTATCTCCAATCCCAAACTCAGAGAAAAAATGGGTAAAGCCGGTTTTGAATTAGTAAAAACTGAATATAATCAGGAAAATTTTGTAGAACGGTTTAATAAATTATTAAAGGAATTAGATGCTTAACATATTTGTAAGTGGTCTGGCTTATGATAGTGGTCAGTCTGGGATTTCGGACTATATTGAGCATGCTGTAGCCGAACTGGTACAGGAAAACGAAGTCGTCCTTTTTCTGATGGAAGAGGACGAAGAAATATATCCTGTTGAGCATCAAAATTTAGAAATCAAGACAGTTCCAAACTGGCTC
>DATGCI010000064.1:0-6424 GCA_035312185.1 bacterium | reverse complement strand
ACAGGTGGTGCCGGTGTTTTGGGAACCCAAATAGCAAAATCATTAGGTAATGAGGGAATTAAGGTTGCTATCCTGGATATTGATGAAGAGGCCGCTAAAGAAGTTGTCGCTGCTATCGAAAAGGTGGGGGGCACTGCCCTTGGAATTAAGACCAATGTTTTGGATAAGGAATCATTGCAAAAAGCCGAAAAAATTGTGCGAGAAAAATTAGGTCCGGTCGATATTCTGATAAATGGTGCTGGTGGCAATCACCCAAAAGGTACCACTGATAATGAATTTTTACATAAAGAGGATTTGCAAGATACAAAACAGGATTTAAAAACCTTTTTTGATCTAGATCAAGAAGGTATCGAATTTGTATTTAATCTTAATTTTTTAGGTACGCTCCTCACTTCCCAGGTATTTACTAAAAATATGATTGATGTGGAAGGGGCGACAATCATTAATGTATCTTCTATGAATGCTTTTAAACCGCTCACAAAAATTCCAGCCTATAGTGGAGCCAAGGCAGCAGTTAGCAATTTCACCCAGTGGCTGGCAGTCCATATGTCCAAAGTTGGAATTCGTGTCAATGCTATTGCGCCCGGATTTTTTCTTACCAAGCAGAATCGAAGCCTCTTACTTGATGAAAATGAGAATTATACTGAAAGGGCCCAAAAGATAATCAATCAGACACCGATGGAGAGATTTGGTCAACCTGAAGAACTAGTTGGTACGATTCTATGGTTGATAAATGAAAAAGCTGCCAGTTTTGTAAATGGTGTAATTGTACCGATTGACGGTGGCTTTGCTGCTTATAGTGGAGTGTGATTATCTGGTTTGATCAGATATAATAATTATTGATGGTCTTATAAAAAGTATAATCTAAGTCCTTTTGAGCGTCTCAAAGAAATCTATTAGGAGAGAGACGAAGAAGGTCTTAACATATAATTAACAATATATTAAAAAATATTGTTAGGCGCTTATTTTGGCAATAAAATCACTTTTTACGAGATCATCAAAATTGTTCTCTAAATTTTATTATGAGTATTGTGCAGCCTTATTGTATTTCATCATTCCGATCACACACTTAACCCAATTTTAATTATTGATAATATCGATGATAGCACCACGTTTCAACGTGGTGGATAGGGTCTATATACCCTTTATAAGTATGGTTCGGTGATTCTTTTTTCAGAGTACTTTCCAAAATTGCTGGAAGCCTACTAAAGTAGGCTGATTTTGGTTTTGTGCAGACTTTATTCACCAGGCTAAAGCCCTGGTGCTACTCTCAATATAATGAATTTAAGTGAATATGGGAATATATTGGGTTTTTCCTTCGTTTTTTGAGATTTATTTGGAGCATTTATCAAATCTTAGAGGGACTGAGATTAGTCAGTTAATTTTGGTGATAAAACAATTTTTTGAGACCATCATTCTTGGTGTGAAAAAGGTCTAACATTTTTTAGATTTTATATCGTCGCATTTTACCAGCTTAGATGTCAGCTCTATTTGTTCAAAGATTTCTTCTTTAGAATTGATTTTTTTAATCAGCAATTCAAGAGCTTTGCGGCCAATTTGCTCAGCTGGTTGGTCCATGTAAGTCATTGGCTGCTCAAGATAGCGGTTGTAAGTGCCAACACCAAAGCAGACTATTTTAATGTCTTCAGGAATTTTTAAGCCTAGTTCCTGAGAGGCGGTATAGATACCAAGAGCAACAGGAAAAGTAAAGGCGTAAATTACTTCCGGAAGTTTGGATTCTTTAGCTAATTTCATCAAACCTTCATATCCTGCTGATTCATTAATACTTCCGTGAATAATCCAATCTTCATTGATCTTTAGATCATTTTTTTTCATCGTATCTCTATAACCCAATTCTCTTTCCAGGCCTACATTAAGATTTTTATAACCGGTGAAGTGGGCAATTTTTGTGTAGCCCTGATCAATGACGTGCTGGATCAATTTTCGCGAGGCTTCCCGGTCATTGGTGATCACATGGCTATCTTTGCTGTTTTTGAAAACACGATCAAAAAATACCAGAGGTATATTTCTTTTTTGAATGATAGAATAGGCACTATAATCAGTTGTTTTTTCTGTAATCGATGCCAGAATCCCATCCACTTTCATTGATAACATAGTTTGTATATGCTTACGTTCATTTTCCGGATTTTCCTGGGAAACGGTCATAATTATATCGAAATTGTTGGAATAAGCAGTTTTGTAAATAGCTTCGATACAGGTTGCATAAAAATGATGGGCAATTTTGGGAACAAGTAATCCAAGGGTATTTGATTTTTTTGAAGAAAGGTTGCGGGCGATATAATTCGGAATATAACCCATTTTTTCAGCAGTTTCTTTTACTTTACTTTTCATTGTGTCGCTAATATCAGGGTGATCGCGAAGAGCCTTAGAAACTGTTACCTTGGTAACGCCTAATTCATCTGCAATGTCTGACATTGTAATAGAAGATTTTTTCAAAATATGCTCCTAACAAATGGCTTTACTTTATCGGTTAAATTAAATTTTAATATCTGGAATAACAAGAGAAATCAATATCGTGTTTACTGGCTTTTTATCCTTATTCTCTTCCACACATAATATCCATACACCCCAACATTTACCACTATAACAAAAATGGCTAAACTTATTTGCATTGCCCGGTTTAAGCCAGGTGGGTAGATTATAGGCACCAGATAATGGGCAATAAAACCGCCTTCGTAAAAGGACTCGCCAGCTGCCATGCGTAGTCGAACTTCCAGTGGAGTCAGAGGACAAATCCACTGCTCTATCTCAATCAGAACTCCCCATATCGCAGCTGGAATATGAATATAGATGACCCAATGCCATTTCAGAACTAAAAATGCTCCGGCTACAACAAAAGCAATAAATAAAAAGTGGAACACAATTATAAGATCAGCAAGAATACTGTAGATCATGATTTTTTGCTTTCTAGAACAAATTCAAAATTAACTCTACCAGGAAAATTATTTTTTAACTGGTAGGTTGCAAATTAATAAAAAAATGTAAGTATTTTGTCTAAATTATTACATCGACACGGTCGATGTACTCCAAATATAATTTCCCAAATCTATCAATTAAAAATAACCTATTTTGTTTTACATTATCAAATTCAAATTTACATTTTAAACTTGTTTTCAACACCCTTTAAAGGGTATTTAAAAATGGTTATAAATTAAAACATAATCAATTCACCTAATGGAATGTTGCAAATTTATTAATTCTAATTTTTTTGAAAATATTGACAACCATATTTCATTTTTCCAATCAAATTAGTGATTCAATTGAAAATCGATAAGGAGTGTGGTTATGATATGCAAGAGAATAGTACTAATCGGATTATTGCTTCAAATTTTTTTATTTGGCGCAACTTACATAGAGTCTGCCAAATTTAACCAGGATATAACCATTGATGGACAAATTGATGAAGAAGCCTGGCAAAAGGCACCTCGTTATACAGAATTGATAACTTTTCAGCCCCGGATTGGTGAAAAAATGAGTGAAAATACCATAGTTTATTCTGCTTATAATGATCAAAATTTATATTTTGCCTTTCAATGCTTCAGTAGTAATCCTGATCAGATACAAGCAACTATGACCAGTCGCGACAGGATTTTCAACGAAGATTGGGTAATGGTCATGCTTGACTCTTTTAATGATCAGCAGAATGCTTATGAATTTATTGCCAATCCCTATGGAGTTCAAGGTGATTTGATCATGGAGAACAATGGTGATGACGCTTCGCCTGATTTTGTCTGGGAATCGGCCGGACAAAAGACTGAAAATGGTTACAGTGTAGAAATAGCAATACCGCTCCAAAGTATCAGATTTGAACCTGGAGAAAATGTTGAAATGGGAGTGGCTTTTGGCAGACATATTCCCGAGAAGTCAGAAAAAGGGACTTACCCTCCTTATTCAGCCGGAGAGGGTCATCTTCTAACCCAGATGGGACGTATAATTTACAGAAATTTAAATTATGATCGAACTTATGAAGTCTTACCTTCTATTACCAGAAATTACAAACTCTCCCAACAGGATGGAAATTTTAAAGAAAATCTTAATACAACCAATTTTGGTTTTACAACAAAAATGGGTATCACACCGACATTGACTTTAGATGCTACTTATAATCCGGATTTTAGTCAGGTTGAAGCCGATGCTGGGCAGGTGGATGCTAATCTGCGCTCAAATATTTATTATGCTGAGAAACGGCCTTTTTTCATGGAGGGCAGCGAAAAATTTGAATTGGCAGGAACCGGAAGTGCCAGTGCAATTCAAGAAGCAGTCCACACTCGAACAATTATAGATCCTTCAGCCGGTCTTAAATTATCCGGAAAAATAGGGAAGTCAAATTCTATATCCACCATAATCGCTGCTGATGAATCTCCCATGTATGATGATGAGAGTATAAATGAAAATGCCTATTTTGGAATTTTTCGCTACAAAAAATTACTTGATCAAGGTAATCATATAGGTGGTATCTATTCTTCAAGAATGCTGGGAAATGGTTACAATCATGTTATAGGAGGCGACTCAAAAATACAACTCACAGGTAAACAATCAATAGAGGGAAATAGCCTATATTCGGTTACCCGGGCAGTTGACTCAAATCAAGTTGATCGAGCCCATAATATTGACCTGGATTGGACTTATGATAGTAAAAAATACTATTTGTCTCTTAGTGCCCATGATATATCGAAAAATTTTGGTCTGCAATCCGGTTATTTACCTCGAGATGGAATCAGTGCTCTGGTTATGGGTGCAGGACGAATATATTATTTAAAAAATGATATTGTCCAACAATTTCAGACCGGGATGTACAATTTTGTTCAGTACGATAAATATTCCAATCAAATGGAATATTTACTTAAATATAAAAATGATTTTTACCTGACCAAGAACACTTTTTTTCAGATTTTTGGAAAATTATCAACTGAATCTTATTCAAATAAACTTTTTAGACGAAATGGATATGGTGCTTATTTTCGAAGTCAGCCGCTTAAGCAACTGGGTGTTGAACTCTACCATACCCGGGGTGGCACTCCCTGGTATGATGAGGACGATCCTCGACAGGCAGTTAATTCCACCTATAAAATGGAACTTGATGTAAATGCTTCTTCATCACTGCATAGCTCCTTGTCGGCAATTAGAGTATTAGTCCACCAGAGTAATAACAACGAACAATTGATGGACTACCAGATCTATCGCAATCGCACTACTTACCAGATCAATAAATATCTCTTCTTTAGGGCAACAGTCGAATATAATGCTTATAAACAGGAATTATTAACCGATTTTCTGGCTAGTTTTACCTATATACCTGGCACAGTTGTGCATATTGGCTATGGCTCTTTGTATGAAAAAACCCGTTACGATGGCACAGAATATATCGATTCTAATAATTTTCTAGAGATGGATCGTGGATTTTTTATGAAAGCCTCCTACAATTGGAGAATATAGAAAACTACTTATTAGGATTTTATAGTATTATAAATCAATCTTAATAATTCATGAACATTATAGGGCTTTTGGATAAATTGATAGCCTTTATCAGCAATATCCGAAGGCTCTACTTCTCTGTTTGAATAGCCACTGCTTAAAATGACTCCCATATCACCGTCCTTTTCTTGAATCCTGTCGGCCAGCTTTGTTCCGCTAATTCCACCCATAATAACATCGCTGATAAGAAGATCAATTTCTGGCTTATGTTCATCAAAAATCTTCAGTGCCTCTTCACCACTCCGGGCACTATGATAATTATACCCATATTTTTCGAGAATACTTTCCAGATAGGAGAGGACTGGTTCCTCATCTTCGACAAGTAGAATTGTTTGATTATCGCCAGTGTATTGTTCGATGTTTTCTTTGTCTTCCTGTTCTTTTTCATCAAGATTTTGTTCTTTGATAATGGGCAGATAAATCCGGAAAATTGTTCCCTTTCCCGGCTCACTATAAACATTGATGAGGCCATTATGTTTTTTGATTATCCCATGGACTACGGAGAGTCCCATCCCAGTTCCCCGAGCCCGGCCTTTAGTTGTGAAAAAGGGATCAAATATTTTTTCCCGGATTTTATCATCAATTCCTTTTCCAGTATCTTCTATGTCCAGGCGAACATATTTTCCTGGCTCCATATTGGGAATGGTTTTAGCTTTATCTTTGTTAATTTTCACATTATGAGTGCTGATAATCAATTTACCACCTTCTGGCATAGCATCTCTAGCATTTACTGCAATATTGGTGATAACCTGTTCAATTTGGCCTTCATCAGCATTGATCAGCCACAGATCGTCAGCAAGATTATTTCTCATGGTAATATTTTCACCTATTAACCGGTCCAGCATTTTTTCTAATTTTTCTACGATTTGGTTCAAACTAACTGGCCTAAAAACCATTTTTTGTTTACGGCTAAACAATAAAATCTGCT
>DATGCI010000063.1:0-15378 GCA_035312185.1 bacterium | reverse complement strand
CTTTGTAATCTACATCAACCGCTAGTATCATTGTCCTGTCAATTTTTGTTTTTACAAATCTACGGACTTCAAAAGTAAGGTAAGTATTTTCCCTGAGACTGGCAAGTTGGTGCTCCTTGCTGGAATATTCTACGAGTATCTATTGAATTTTAAACATATGATTAATAAATTGGTGACAATGTGCATTTACAAAAATATAAAGTATTAATTATGTCCAACAATTTGGCTTATTTTTTTAGTGGGTTAGAAATAATTTATTGGCAATGGCTCCAAATGTATTAAAAAAAAAGATGAGGGAGGGTGTGATGAGGCAAAAATTTAATAAATTATTAAAAACAGTTTTTATACTTTTTACATTCATGGCTTTCATTTATGCTGAGAATCAATTTAGTGCTGTAAAAACGATTGATAGAACCCAATTGCAAAATCCTGAATATATCACTGCCGTTGACATGGATGATGATGGCGATAATGATCTACTAACCGGAGCATATAGAAAAATTGTCTGGTTTGAAAATGACGGAACAGGAAATTTTGCAGAGCAGCAAATTTTAACAAATTCTGGTGCAGAATCTATATGCCCTGTTGATTTTGATGATAATGGAATGCTGGATATACTTTATCTATCAGAAAACCAGGTTTTTCTAATTATAAATCAGGGCGCTGGAAGTTTTAGCGAACCGCAGTTGATTTTCGATTCTCTAGCGGCCAGTGGAATTTATATGGCTGATATGAATGGCAATGACACTCTTGATTTCATCTATCATAATGAGACCAGCATTGGCTGGTTTGAAAATACTGGTGAGGGGGATTTTGGCGTTGAAAATATGATCAGTGATTCAGCCTGTGGAATTCGTTCACTGTTGATGTCTGATGTAGATGATGATCAAGACAATGATATAATTTTCTTCACATTTCGGGACGTTCCAATAGGAAATAGTGAACTTGAAGTTGACAATAAAATTGCCTGGTATGAAAACAAAGGTGCTGGGCAGTTTGAGCAGCCTCAACTGATTTATGATGGAATTGTTGATGCTATCTATGGTTCAGATATTAATGGAGACCGAATAGTAGACCTTATTTTCACAGAAAATGACAGATTGAGTTATTATCTAAATTATGGTCAGGGTGAGTTTGGTGACTCGGTGTTGGTTCCCGATTTGACTGGAAGAAAAGCTGCAGTTACCGTCCAGGATCTCAATAATGATAACTATCAGGATATAATATATTTCTCTTCTGGAATTGAAGATTATAGTGTTTGCTGGTTAAAAAATAATCTCAATCAAGGTTTTGAATCTCCAGTAATTATTCAAGATTCTGTTTATAGTATTTCCTCAATAGAAGCTGAAGACATGGATGATGATCAGGATTTTGATATTTTTTACGCATCTAAGGCCAATGATGAGATTGCCTGGTTTGAAAATATAGATGGTGAAGGCAAATTCGAAGAAGAAAAAATTATAACTACCCGCATAAATCCGAGATTTCTTTGCCAGGGCGACATTGACAATGATGGTGATGCTGATCTCCTCTGGGCGTCGCTGATAGATGCTTCCTACCTTGATAATAGAATTGTCTGGTACAAAAATACCGATGGCCAGGGAAATTTTGGCAAAATTAAAATTGTTGAAAAAACAGGTGTTCATGGAGTCCAGCTCGCTGATCTGGAAGGTGATAGTGATCTGGATATTTTTTATAGCATTGATTTTTTGAGCAAAAGAGCTCTTTATTGTTTAATTAACAAAGGGGATGGCGATTTTCGGGATTCACAAAAAATTATTGCAAATGTTACTGATCCCTTTCTTATAATTGATCTGAACAATGATAATCGAAAAGATGTTCTGTATTCCGGATGGGGTCTTAATTGGCATGAAAATCTTGGCGAAGGTGAGTTTTGTCAGGGTAAAGGGATTGTTAGGGATGCAATTTTATTGGATACAGCAGATGTAAATCGAGATGGCCGTTTTGATATAATTGTCTGCTCTAATGCTCAAGATAGTTTGTTCTGGGTCCAAAACAAAGGGGGTGGCAATTTCTCTGACTGTAAATTTCTTTATGATTTAAAGATCCATAGTTTTGATAATATTAAATTTGCTGATCTAAATAATGATAATACAATTGATATTCTTAATAACCAATATTTTAACAATACTGTTAAGTGGTATAAAAACGAAGGTGATCAAACATTTTCTGACTCGACAACAATTGATGATTCCGCTTACCATGTCAGGGATATTGTCGTATCTGATTTTGACAGAGATGGTGATCAGGATGTGTTATTCTCATCTTCAAATAATTCGATCTGGTATAAAAATGATGGTATAGGCAACTTTATCAAGCAGAACGAAATCACAAGTTCAGCTGCAACAGCTTTCTGTCCAGCAGATTTTAATAATGATGGATATCTAGACCTAGCCTGGGGCTCAATGGAGAAAGGTATTGTGGCTTGGAATGAAAATTTAAAATTGAGCAAAAACGAACCACATGAAAAAAAGATAGCTGATCATTTTATTTTACGGCAAAACTATCCCAATCCTTTTAATCCTACAACCAGGCTTCGTTATAATTTGCCGAAGCGGGAAAAGGTGACAATATCCATTTTTGATGTGAATGGCAAACATATCGAGACTTTAGTTAATAAGTTCCAATCTCCCGGAAATCATACAATTCATTGGAATGCGTCTGGACTTTCATCAGGAATTTACTTTTACAAAATTGAAGCCGGCGATTATATTAATTATCAAAAATGTACCTTAATAAAGTAGATTTATTGAAAAAGGATTAAAAGTGATTTTGTTTATGTTGATCGATATGATAATTCATTAGCATCCCTTTTTACAGGAATTAACAGCAAAATTAAATCGACTTGCGAATTTTATAAAACATAGGAAAAACAATATTAATGGCTATATAATGGGGCAAATATCTTAGACCGAATTACTCCAACTTTTTCTGTATAGAACATTTTTATTAGTGGCGATTCAATAAAAAAGTTGACACAATTTATACCATTATCCCGCTTAATTTCAAAGGCATACCCTAAATCCAAATAAATACCTTATATGTTGATTTTGTAGAAAGATAAATTTAATTTCAGAGGCCTTATTTTACAGAAGAGTAGTCCAATGAGTAATGAAATAGAAAAAAGAAGACAGGAAATAAAAGAACAGGGAGATATTCCCGAGCATATTGCCATTATAATGGATGGTAATGGGCGCTGGGCTCGTCAGAGAAATCGCCCACGCGTATTTGGTCATCGGGAAGGTATCAATTCCGTTCGAGATATTACCCGGGAATGCGGTAAATTGGGAGTAAAAGTTCTTACTCTCTACACTTTTTCAGTTGAAAATTGGTCACGTCCCGGCAAGGAAGTAACCGCTTTGATGAACCTGCTGGTTGCAACAGTGAACCGGGAAGTCAAAGAGTTAAATAAAAACAATGTTCAACTTTCTCTAATCGGCCAAATCGAAGATCTTCCTGAAGAACCTCGCCAGGCTCTCCTCAATGGAGTAGAAAAAACCAGCAATAATACCGGTCTAAAGCTCAATCTGGCTTTGAGTTATGGAGGACGCCAGGAAATAATTCATGGAGTTAGAAAATTAGCTCAACGAGTTGAAGAAGGGGAAATTTCCAGTCAGGAGATTGATGAAGAAATGCTGTCAAAAGCATTATACACAGCTGCCCTTCCGGATCCTGATCTTCTTATTCGGACCAGTGGCGAGTTCAGAATCAGCAACTTTTTGCTCTGGCAGATCGCCTATTCTGAAATCTATATTACTCAAACTTTTTGGCCGGATTTCCGAGAAATGGAACTTTTGGAGGCTATAAACGATTACCAAAGACGAGAAAGAAGATTTGGAAAAACCAGTGAGCAAGTCAATTAAAATTCAGGAGTCTTCACCTTAATGCGCAAGCAATTAATTTCAATTCTAGTTTTGATCAGTTTTATAACCTTTAGTTTTTTATCAGCCCAACAAGCCAACATGCCATCCCGGGAAATTAAAATTCTGGGTGTCACTGTCAAAGGCAACGAAACTATATCCGATAATAGTGTTCGCATTCAAAGCGGTCTCATTGAAGGTCAAACAATTAACCGTAGTAGTGTTTCGGAGTCAATTAATAAACTCTGGAATCTGGGGGTTTTTAGCAATGTTCAAATTTTTGCTGAAAAAACTACTGATGATGGCGTTTTTCTGCTCGTTGAAGTTGAAGAATATCCCAGAATAAGCAAATATGAATTTAAAGGCAATAAAAAGGTCAGCGATAGTAAGATAAAAGAAGAAACCAATATTGTTTTTGGAAGTGTGCTTACTCCCGACCTTGTCAATAAAACCAAGCGAAAAATTAAAGAGCTTTATGAAGAAAAAGGCTTTTTACGTACCGAGATCACGACTGATATAGTTGATACAAAATCAGGAAAAGATAAAAAAGTCGTTTTCAAAATTGAGGAAAATGAAAAAGTCCGCATTGATGAAATCAAAATTGTTGGTAACAAAGCCTTTTCTGATTGGCGTTTACATCGTGTTTTGAAAGATACTAAAGAGCGTTTTCTGCTTCTCTTTCGCCTTGGTAAATTTGAAGAAGAAAAATATGAAGAGGATAAGAAAAAATTATATTCATTCTATCGCAAAGAAGGTTACCGCGATTTTGAGATTCTATCCGATTCCATTTACTATTCTGACAATAAAAAACGCATGAATATAAAACTATCGGTCTATGAAGGTGACCGCTATAAATATCGCGATATCACTTTTTCTGGAAACAGTGAATATCCGGACCGGGTGCTTTTTAATTTACTCAATGTTGAATCCGGCGACTGGTATAACGAAGAAAAATTTCAGAAGAATCTCCAGGAAAATGTAGCCGGATTATACATGAACAATGGCTATCTTTATGCCCAGGTTACGCCGCAAGAAATTCCAGTAGGAGATAACAAAGTTGATGTCCATATTCAGGTAAATAAAAATCATAAAGTCGAAGTTGGTCACATAATGATCAGTGGAAACGATAAGACCTTTGATACTGTTATCAGAAGAAATATGAAGATCTATCCCGGCCAACTTTTTGATCGAGCTGCTCTTCAGCGCAGTTTACGAGAACTCCATATGCTCAACTATTTTTCTAAAGTTGAGCCTAATGTGGTGCCTGTCAAAGAAGACGAGGTTGACCTGGAGGTCTCTGTCGAAGAAAAATCATCAGACCGTTTGAATTTTTCTATCAGCTACAGCCAAATTCATGGCCTGATCGGTGGCGGTGGTGTGACTTTTAATAATTTCCTTGGTCGTGGCCAACAATTGCAATTCAGCTATCAGCGTGGAACCCAGTACTCTTTTGCAGGAAGTGGATCCAATCCCTATCAATCATTATCAGTAGGTTTTACTGAACCCTGGCTGTTCAACACACCGAATCTGGTTGGAGCCAGTTTTCAATATATGGAACAGGGGTCGGGAACATTGCGCTATTATCCCTATGATCTGAAAAAAATAGGTGGTTCTTTGCGCTATGGTCGTCGTTTTCGCTGGCCGGATAACTATTTCCAGGGCAGCTGGTCGATCAGTTTCCACAAAAAGGAATACAGTAATATAGATGAAGGTTATAAAGCTTATCTGGAGCGACAATTGTACGGGCATACCCGCTTAACTGAGGTCAAACTCAGTCAGGTGATCAGTCGAGACAGCCGGGATATGCCGGAATTTCCTACAAAAGGCTCAGTGTTTAACTGGCGGGCTAGCCTATCAGGAGGTCCACTGGGTGGTAATGAAGCCTATCATAAACATGATGTCTCATTCAAATATTTTTCACCACTTTTCTGGCAATTTGTTCTCATGAACCACATGCAATTTGGTGTAATTGAACAGATAGGTGAAGATGGTATTATTCCACCTGAAGAGCGTTTTATCATGGGTGGAGCTGGAATGATCTATGGTATTCCCCTGAGAGGCTATGAGGATAATCGAGTTGGTCCTCTTTATTCCTCTAATAGTTACTATCTAATGGGTGGTAAAAGCCTCTTCAAATATTCTGTGGAATTGCGACTGTCGATTTCCAAACAGCCTACAATTTATGCCCTTACATTTGCTGAAGCCGGAAATGTCTGGGAATCTTTTGGCAATACCGATCCTTTTGATCTTAAAAGATCAGCCGGTGCCGGAGTTCGATTCATTATGCCCCAGCTGGGTATGATCGGAGTTGACTTTGGCTATGGTTTTGATAATATGGATCCGAGAGGTTTTGGTGGCCCTGAAGGCTGGAAAACCCACTTCATCTTCGGACGATCTTTCTAATATTAATTCGATTCTTAGAATGGAATAGGAAAACAGTAGTTAAATAAGTTTTTATCAGGGAGATATTTTTAACTCAAAATTAGTCAAATATAA
Organism: bacterium; assembly: GCA_035312185.1. Classification (GTDB taxonomy): domain Bacteria; phylum Fidelibacterota; class UBA2242; order UBA2242; family JAFGTP01; genus JAIPHI01. The sequence continues at coordinate 9,001 of DATGCI010000063.1, read as the reverse complement.
TTTTCTTCAAGATAATACAAAGAATTTTGGTAATTTTTTTTATAATTTATACATTGTCAGGCAGAACATTTGTCTGAAAAATTAGTAATTAAAATTTAACTAGGAGGAAAAAGTGAAAAAGATAAGTTTGCTAGCCCTAACTTTTATCCTGATGCTATCAGGTGTGACCACACTTCATGCAGAACTGAAAATTGGATATGTTAATAGTCAAAGAATAATGCAGGAATGGGAGGTCGCCCGGGAAGCTCAGAAAAAACTTGACAAACGAAGCCAGGAACTGCAGACAGAATATCAGGATATGCTGGGAAGACTGGACAGTATGAATCAGACTTTTGAAAAACAGAAAATGATGATGAGTGAACAGCGCCGCCAGGAAAAAGAACAAGAAATCATGCAGTACCGTCAGCAAGTTCAGCAGTATCAGATGCAGAAATTAGGGCCTCAGGGAGAAATATATAAAATTCAGCAAGAACTTACTCAACCAGTCCTTGAAAAAATCCAGAAAGTTATCAAAGAAGTAGGCGATGAGAATAATTATGATTATATCTTTGATTCTGTTGCTGGAAATATTCTCTACGCTGCGCAAGCTCATGACCTAACTGATAAAGTGATATATAATCTTCAGCGGACTGAATAGTTTTGCAACTCAAATTAAGCAAAATAGCAGAGATCACTGGGGGAAATCTGGATGGTGATGGTTCAGTAATAATTCATGATGTTTCTGAGATCCAGAATGCCAAGAAAGGTGAAATCACTTTTTTGGGTAATCCAAAATATGAACATTATATTCAAGAAACAAATGCTGAAGCCATTATTGTTGGGCCTGATTTTTCCGGTGATTATAAAAATTTTATTAGAGTCGAAAATGTCAGTTTGGCATTTTCTAAAATGCTGGATCATTTTCGACCTTCGCCACCGCAACCCGAGCCCCAAATCCACCCCCAAGCAACTGTCTCCGAAAATGCAATTCTGGGAGTGAATATCTATATCGGCCCCAATGTTGTTGTTGAAGATGAGGCTGTTATTGAGAACGGTGCTGTAGTTAAAGCAAATTCTTATATCGGGTACAAAGCCCGGGTGGGAGCAAGCTCATTGATTAATCCCCGGGTTACACTTTATAATAATTGTGCAGTCGGGGAAAATGTAATAATTCATAGTGGAACAGTGATTGGGAGTGATGGTTATGGCTTTACTCGTACGGAAAAGGGCATTGAGAAAATCCCCCAAAAAGGTGGTGTAATTATCGAAGACGATGTTGAAATTGGTGCCAATTGTACGATTGACCGCGGCACAATCAGCAACACCAGAGTAGGTAAGGGGACTAAACTGGATAATTTAATTCAGCTTGGGCACAATGTTGAAGTTGGGCAATACTGTTTCATTGTTGCCCAAACTGGTATCGCTGGAAGCACAAAAGTTGATGACGGCGTTACCATTGCTGGCCAGGTCGGTATTGCCGGCCACATTAAAATTGGCAAAAAGGCAAAAATTGCAGCCAAGTCCGGCATTACAAAGGATGTACCACCCAATACTACTATGTTCTGGTACCCAGCCCGTGAACATCGAGAAGCCCGCAAAGACATCGTCAACATTCGTCGAATTTCAAAACTCAAAGAGCGAATTAAAAAATTAGAGCAAGAAATCGAAATAATGAAAGGATGATCTGTGAGAAATCAGCGGACAATTGGAAAGCCAGTGTCAGTATCTGGAAAAGGTTTGCATACTGGAGTTGATTCGACTCTAACTTTTAAACCTGCTCCGGAAAACACCGGTTATGTTTTTGTAAGAACTGACCTGGAGGAAAACCCCGAAATAAAAGCTGATATTGACCATGTGGTAGATATATCCCGAGGTACTACTCTGGAACATAATGGCCATAAAATGCATACTGTTGAACATGTTCTGGCTGCTTTAGCTGGATTGGGAATCAACAATGTTTATCTGGAAGTAGATAATATTGAACCACCTGTTTGCGACGGTAGTTCTATTGAGTTTGTTAAGGCCTTGCAGGAAGCCGGAATTGTAGAACAAAAAATCCCCCAACCTGTACTCAAAATTGATAAAATTATCCAGTATGGAAATCCTGAATCCGAAGCTGAAATCCATGTAGTTCCTTCCGAAACTTTTGCTGTGACTTTTCTGGTCGATTATGACATACCAGAATTGGGTGCTCAATATACAGCAACCTATGATCTTGAAGGTGAATTTGTTGAAGAATACGCCCCTGCTCGCACTTTTTGTTTTTTAAGTGAAGTTGAGCAGCTCAAAGAACAGGGCCTGATCAAAGGCGGTGATGTTGATAATGCGATTGTTTTTATTGATAAGCATATTGATCAGGAAGAAGTAGATCGGATTAAAAACCTGTTTACTATAGAGAAGGATGTCAAACTGGGCGAAAATGGAATTCTCAATAATATTGAACAACGCTTTTACAATGAACCTGTCCGTCATAAAATGCTGGATCTGATTGGTGATCTAGCCCTTCTGGGGATGCCTGTTACCGGCCATATTCTGGCTGCCCGGAGTGGCCACAAACACAATGTGGAATTAGTCAAAAAAATAAAAAAAGAATACAATAAAAAACTGATTCAGAAAAAATTCCAGGAAGAACCTCAGGATAAAGCTTTTCTCGATATCAAAGCCATTCAGAAAATTTTACCCCACCGTTATCCTTTCTTACTTATTGATCGTATTGTAGATCTAGTGCCCGGCGAAAAAGTACACGCCTATAAAAATGTGTCCATGAATGAGCAATTTTTTCAGGGCCATTTTCCTGGTGAACCGGTTATGCCAGGTGTTTTGATCGTCGAAGCTCTGGCTCAAGCCGGCGGACTACTTTTATTGAACTCAGAAGACAAGGCAGAAGAGAAATTGGTCTTTTTCACTGGCATTGACAAGGTCCGTTTCCGTGATCCCGTTGTACCAGGAGATCAGCTTCACCTTAAGATCGAATTACTAAAATATAAAATGAGAATGTGCAAGCTGAAAGGCGTAGCCTACGTCAAGGACAAAAAAGTAGCCGAAGCTCATATGATGGCCTCTGTTGTTGATAAAGATCGAGGCAATAATGGCTGATATTCATCCTACAGCGATTGTAAGTGACAGTGCTCAGCTGGGAGAGAATGTCAAAGTGGGCCCTTATGCCATTATCGAAGATCATGTCAAAATCGGTGACGGCTGTGAGATCAAACCCTATGCTCAAATTTTACCCCATACAACTATCGGTGAAAATAGTCGTATTTTTCAGCATTCCGTAATTGGCGAAATTCCCCAGGATCTCAAATTTGAAGGCGAAAAATCTGAAACTATAATTGGCGACAATACTACAATCCGAGAATTTGTGACTATCAATCGAGGAACAAAAGATCGCCAGCGTACAAAAATTGGAGATGATTGTTTGTTAATGGCTTATGTCCACGTGGCCCATGATTGTTTGGTTGGTGATAATGTTATTCTGGCCAATGCCGTGACTCTGGCCGGACATGTGACAATTGAAGATTGGGCTATTTTAGGTGGGCTTTTTGCTGTTCATCAATTTGTTAAAATTGGGCAACACTGTTTTTGTGGTGGCCATTTTCGCACTACCAAAGATATTCCGCCCTATATACTGGCTGCTGAAGAACCTATCAAATATAAAGGTCTCAATGTGGTCGGACTGAGGAGACGTGGATTTTCACCGCAAGTTCGCAAAGATATTAAAAAGGCTTACAAACTTATTTTCAGATCGGAGTATAATGTATCTGAAGCCAGAAAAAAAATTGATAAAGAATTCGATAAAACTCCTGAGATAGAAAACATTTTAAACTTTCTGGAGAATAGTGACAGAGGTATTATTGGATAACCGCCTGTGGGTATTAAAAAAGCAACTAATCTCATTATAATTGTAATTTTAATTGTTCCAGTCCTATCTTTTGGCGGACTGGACCTTTCCAGCTATTCCCCTGAAACAGTTACTAATAAGATTGAACCGGTAATTTCTTTTTTATCCCAACGCCAGCAAATTCCTCTGGGACACTTGCTTCACGAAACCACACCAGGTGCTGTTGTAACGGCTCAGGCCAGTGCTGGGGCAACTTTAAGTAATTTATGGAAAGGAGCACCAGGATTGTGGAGTTCGGTCCTGGTTAGTAAAAATTTATTATTGAGTGCTACTTTAAATAATTCTGTAATAGATAATGATAATGCCACCAGTTTTGGTACTGGATTTACGACCAGCTGGGGTGAAGATAGCACTAAAAATTATTTTTCTCTGGGAGTCAATTATTTAAGAGGTCCGGATGATTTTTACTCTCAGAATATTCATATTTCACTTCAGAAACGGATGGTCTTGAGAAAATGGCAAATTATGTTCGGATTGACGAGACACTTCAACCGATTGAATATCAATGTGGCCGACAATCCCGATTCTGAAGATAATTATACCGACACCAAAAGAATAGAACTCACTCATCTACGAGCAGGAATTTACCGAAGGAGACAAAATTTCAGCTACGGCCTGGAAGCCACTGTTTCTCGCTTTATGGTGGGAATGAGCGTTAATATTAGTGCATATTTGCCTTAAAACAGGAGAAGAATGCGAAGATTATCAATACTGGGCTCGACAGGTTCAATTGGCACCAATACTATCGAGGTTATTGACGCCAATCCTGACAGCTTTGATATAAAGTATTTGACAGCCGGGAGCAACGCAGAAAAACTGGCTCAACAAACCCGCAAATATCAACCTGAGGCCATTGCTATCGCTGATTCCCAAAAAGCTGATCTACTTTCAGGAGAATTGTCAAATATAGATGTAGAAATTTTATCAGGTAGAGAGGGATTGCTGGAAATTGCCTGTCGCTCTGATGTTGATCTTGTCATCAATTCCATAGTCGGTCCGCCAGGAATGGAGCCTACTTATCGGGCTGTGCAGGCAGGAAATCATATCGCCCTCTCCAATAAAGAATCTCTGGTAATGGCGGGAAATGTTATTATAGCAGAAGCTCACCAGCGGAATGTTGATATATTCCCTGTCGATAGCGAGCATAATGCTATCTGGCAATGTTTGCAAGGTGAAGAATATGGAGAAGTACAGAAACTCATCCTGACTGCCTCGGGAGGTCCTTTTCGAACTAAACCAGATCAAGAACTTGCTCAGGTAACACCTCAAGAAGCTCTGGATCACCCCACCTGGAATATGGGAAAAAAGATTACCATTGATTCCGCGACAATGATGAACAAAGGGTTTGAACTTATTGAAGCCCACTGGCTTTTTGGGTTTTCCGCTGAAAATATTGATGTGCTCGTCCATCCTCAGTCCATTATCCATTCTATGGTGGAATTCCAAGATGGCTCAATCAAAGCTCAGCTCGGATTGCCGGACATGAAGTTGCCTATTCAATATGCACTTTTTTTCCCTGAACATAGACCTGTGCAGTGGGAAAACACCAATCTTGCTGAAATTGGCCAACTCACTTTTGAAGAGCCCGATTATAAAAAATTTTCCTGCCTGAGACTTGCCAAGCAGGCAATAAAAATCCAGGGCACAGCCGGCGCCATTCTCAATGTTGCTAATGATCTGGCTGTTCATGCTTTTCTCAATGAAAATATAAAATTCACTGAAATCCCTGAACTAATTGAAGAAGCACTCGATAGGGTGCCAATTATAAAAAAGCCCGATTTTGAACAAATTGTAGAAATTCAGAGGGAAACAGAAAAAGTTGTTAATGAATTAATAAAAAAGAGGAAATAGATTGTGAGTACTATAATAGGAATTGTTGTCGTTGTAGGCGGAATTATATTTTTCCATGAATTAGGACACTATACTTTTGCAAAATTATCGGGTATGCGTGTTGAGCAATTTTCCATAGGCTTCCCACCCAAGATCTATGGGAAAAAGATAGGAGAGACGGAATATCAGCTTAGCGCAATTCCCCTGGGAGGCTTTGTCAAAGTCACCGGGGTAATTGACGAAAGCCTGGACACTGAAAGCACTGTGAATCGTGATGATCCCAAATCCTTTGCTTCCAAGCCAACCTGGCAAAAATTATTATTCATCTCCGGCGGTGTTTTGTTTAATCTTCTGCTGGCAACTATCCTGTTTTTCACGATCACTATGTTTCGTGGATTTCAGGAACCATCTACAGATAAAGCCGTAGTTGGTACAGTAGTCGAAGGTTATCCTGCAGATTCTGTGGGAATGGAAAAGGGCGACCGAATTGTTAAAATTGATGGGCAAAAAGTTGAAAAATGGGAAGATATGACTGCTTTAATCCACAATCATCCTAATGATAGTATTGCTGTGTCCTGGCAGCATGAAGGTACGCAAAAAACAGCCAGGCTAAAAACACGAGCGCAAAAAACAATCAAAAATGGCAAATTTCAGAATATCGGTATAATTGGAATCGGTGCTGCAACTCAACATAGATCAGCGGGTTTTCTGGAATCTATTGGGCAAGGATTTGCCCTAACCGGATATTGGCTCAAGATCACAGTCGTTTCATTAAAAGAGATGATCATGGGGCATGTTTCACTGAAAAATGTTGGTGGCCCGGTCATGATTGCCCAGATGGCGGGAGAATCTGCTCGCTCTGGTGTTCTGACTCTGCTGGGATTTATGGCCATTATTAGTGTAAATCTGGCCTTGCTGAATATTTTACCGATTCCTGCCCTGGATGGTGGCCATTTAATCATAATTCTTGTGGAGGGTATTCGAGGACGAGAGCTTTCCAACAAGACCAAACTCAGAATCCAAAAAATTGGAATGCTGATAATATTTCTGTTAATGGGATTGGTTTTTTATAATGATATTGCCCGACTCATCACCGGTGGTTAATTTTTCACTTCCTTCAATTTCAGCACCAATTGGCCAAATTTGGCCTGACTGGTAATCTTGACAGGAAGGCGGAGAGAATCCTGGGAAATATAGGTCACGACCTTATTTTCATGCTTTTCAAATAATTTGCCTTCCTCAGAGAAAGGCTCCAGTTTAAAACAATTAAATTCGCCAGCCGGGACTTTGACTTTTTCCTGGCCGGTCACTTTTATATCATAATGTTTGAGAGTATCGCTGTCGAAATTATTGACTTTGAATACTTTGCCTGTATCCAGTTTGGTTTTCCTTAAATAATAAAAGATGGAAATTGCGTCGTGAATCGGCGGTTTTATTGCAGTTGTATCGCTATTGGAGATCGCAATTGAATCCTGATAATTGAAGACCACATTATAATCTTTTTTATATTTTCCTTCCCGAATTCGTTTTTGGAATTTGTAGGAATAATGGGTTTGCGGATCGATCCAGGTTTCCAGTTTGTCATCAATGCTAAATAAAAGATCAACAACCCCTGTTGAACGAGTGACATTTATTATATGGAAACAGGGGCGATCATCGATAGTGTCTATTTTGCTTACTTCCATCCAGGATTGACCGCCTTTGACAAAATTATACCATATCTCATATTCCAGTTTTTCACCTAACTGAACAGGAGACCTGGCTTGAATTGGATATGCTAGAACTAACAAAAAAATAATTATATAGATTTTTGAATTCAGTCTCATAATAACTCCATAGGTGGAATTTTACAACCCAGGATGGAATATTGCAAGTATAGATATTGTTATACAAGAAATTTTAAAGGAACAAACCTGTAAAAATATTATATTAATTTCTTCAGGATGTGCTTGTTTCAATGTATTTCAATGACATTTTGCAATAATAGAAATTAGTGAAGGGGCTTTTGAATTGTAAATTGCAACATATCTAATTCCTCTGAAAAGTTAAATGTATATAAAAGCCGCTTATTTAAACAAAGATGAATGAAATGTGATCAGGGGGTGACATCCATTAGGTTATCGGACTCCTGTACAGTATTTGCAAAATAACTATGAATATATCTAAAAAATTAGTGTCAACTTTTTTCTTGCAAGTTCAGAATATATAGATATTGAAATGGATTCTCGCATTTGTTTTTATCCAACTATCCAACCGGCAAACCATAAATTTTATCATGTAATAAAAAAGGCGGAGCTTTCGGGCTCCGCCTTTTGAACAATTATCTATAAAGAGTATTTTTATTCTTCTTTAGCGCGAGTAGCGTCCCAGTAGAAATAGATACAGAGAAGTACAAACATTGCAAAACCCAGGATTTCGCCGCCAGTAGATTCAGCCCAGTGAGTAGTTCCTAAAGCGGCTTTTAGTGACCAGGATGTACCAAAGATCTTTTTTCCAAAGAAAACTATGAAGGCTGAAAGAACCCCCATTATAGCACCTCCGGCAATGAAACCTGAAGCGATCAAGCGGCCCTTTTCTTCTCGTGCTTTGGACAGGGCTTCACTTTCAGCGCTCTTTTTTACAAAGTAGGCAATCAAACCACCTATTAGAATCGGAGTGTTGAGGTAAATTGGCAGATACATACCAAGAGCAAATGCAAGAGCAGGAACTTTCAGAAAGTCCAAAAGCAAGGCCAAGATTGCACCGGCCAGATAAAGGAGCCAGGGTGCTGGAGAACCGGTCATAAGCGGTTTCAATACAGCAGCCATAGCAGAAGCCTGAGGGGCTTCCAGTTGATCGGGACCGGGCCCAAAACCGTAAGTTTTGTACAATACGAGAATTACAAAACCAACTGATGCTGCTGAGAAAAGGGTACCCAGGAATTTATATTTTTCCTGAGTTCTGGGAGTTGTTCCCAGCCAGTATCCAATTTTTAAATCGGTCACAAAACCGCCTGCCATGGAAAGAGCAGTACAGACTGTACCACCAATCAGAAGGGCGGCTAGCATTCCACTTTTTCCCGATAGGCCGACTTTGACCAAAATTACAGAAGAAAGAATCAGAGTCATTAGAGTCATGCCGGAAACAGGATTTGTACCTACAATGGCAATTGCCCGGGCGGCAACGGTTGTGAATAAAAAGGAGATTATAAAAACGATTAAAAGACCAACTATAGCATGCCAGACATTGAGTTGAACAACGCCAAAAAGAAAGTAGGCAAAAATACCGACAAAAGAGAGAAATAAGAGAACA
>DATGCI010000062.1:0-13235 GCA_035312185.1 bacterium | reverse complement strand
GCTATAATTTCACATGGAAAATCGACCCCTTTATGGCCGGCGACTGTTTTGATAATTGCCTGTGGATCTCTGTCAGGATTTCATTCCTTGGTAGGTTCGGGAACGACCTCCAAACAATTGAAAAAAGAATCTGATGCCCTTCCCATTAGCTATGGTGGAATGTTGACTGAAGGTCTTCTTTCAACAATTGTTATCATTGCTATTGCCGGGTTTGGTTTTAGACTTTTGGAAGATACTGGTAGCAATCTAAATATCTCTAACTGGGCGACCAAGTACACCGATGCTATGATGGCCAATTATCCTAAAGCAGCCATGTTCACCCATTCCTATGCTGAAATGGTTCGCTCTACTTTTTTAAAATTTATTCCCCACAAAATCATAACAGTTCTGGCCGGAATGTGGGTGGCCTCATTTGCTCTGACCACTCTGGATACGACCAATCGATTGGCCCGTTATACAATTAGTGAGATCATTGCTCCGCTAAAAAATAAAGCCAAAGCCATTTACAATATCCTTACGAATAAATGGGTGGCTTCGACAATACCTGCTGCTATTGGAATGTGGTTGGCCTGGAGCAAAAATTTTACAATTTTGTGGCCTTCATTTAGCACGGCCAATCAGTTAATCGCATCTGTTGCTCTGCTGACCGGTGTTATCTGGCTTAAAAAGGAGGTCAGGACTGATAAAATTAAAATTGCTCTGATTCCGGCTTTATTCTTATGGGTAACAGTCACGGCTGCCATTATCTGGTTCAGCGTAGTTGTACTCCCTTCCACAATTGCCAAAAATCCGGCCACAGGAATCACGGTTCTTATCATTGAAATCGTTATGTTTATACTTAATATTTTGTTTATTATAGATTTCACTAAAAATTATAAAAGTGAATAAATTTTAACTTGTATTATTTATCCAGAATAAAAAAATGATCAATACAACTTTTTTTTACATCTTTATTGCCATTTCATTAATTCTTGTGTGGGGATATTTTCACGGACGAAAAAAGAATAATCAAATTGCTCATGCAGCGATTAACGGCTTGATCGAGATCACCAAACCTGTCGATCAGAAAATAACCAATATTGGGGGAGTGGTTGGTTATCATGTGGAATTGGATTTTCACACCGAAAATATATTTTCAGATAAAAAAGCGACAATCACTCTAATGGCTCGGCATAGTTTATTGTATTGGCCAATATCAAAATTGATCAGAAAATTTGACCGCTTTTTTATCAGAGTTAATTTATCTGAGCAAGTTTGCAATACTGAAGCTCATATTATTGAGAAACATTTTTATAAAGATAAACGTGATGGAAAAATAAATTCCGCCCTTTTTAAAAAGAGCTACCAAAAAGAAAACACAAATTTTTTTATATTTTCAAAAGACAAAAGTGATGAGCAATTTTTGGAACAATTAGTAGAAAAAATAAAAAAAGAGGATAGACTGAAGGAAGTTTCAATCTATCCTCGTGAAAAAAAAGTTGAAATTTTAATTGTTCCGGCTCTGGAAAATAATCAGGCTCTGCTTAAACCAATTTTTAAAATGTTGAGTTGAAGCACTTAGGCAGAATATTTATCAGCAAGAAAAACAGTATTATATATTAACATAGAAATTGTCATCGGGCCAACCCCACCAGGAACAGGCGTAATGGCGCGTGCTTTTTTCTCTACTGCATCAAAATCAACATCGCCTACTAATTTATAACCCTTTTCTGTATTCGGTGCATCAACCCGATTGACACCTACATCAATGACTACTACGCCTTCTTTGACATAATCGGCAGTAACCATTTCTGGCCTTCCTACAGCAGATATCAAAATATCGGCCTGTTTTGTGATATCTTTGATATTTTTTGTGCGGGAATGGCATAGGGTCACAGTAGCATTTCCGTAATCTGTTTTTTGTCCTAGAAGATTCATAATAGGTTTGCCAACTATATTGCTGCGACCGATTACAACAGCATGTTGACCTTCTGTTTCAATATTAGAATATTCCAGCAATTTTAGGATTGCATGGGGTGTACAGGGCACGGGTGCTTCTATACCTAGAACCATTTTTCCAAGACTGACTGGATGGATGCCATCAGAATCTTTATGGGGATCTATTTTCTCCAGAAGTTCCATTTCATCTAAATGATCCGGAACTGGTAATTGCAGAAGAATACCATGAAATTCGTCATTATTGTTTAATTCATCGATGAGCTGGACTACTTCGCCCTGGGAAGTATCAGCCGGCAATTTGTAGCTTTTACTTTTTAAGCCTAATTTTTTAAAGGCTTTCTCTTTCATGCGTACATAAACTTGAGAAGCCGGATTATCACCAATCATAATAACAGCCAGTCCTGGTGTAATTCCTTTTTCCTTGAGCTCCTCTATTTTAGGCTTTAAGGAATTGCGAACTTTTTGTGATATTTTCTTTCCATCAATGAGCATGGTAAATTTCTCCATTTATGATTTTGCATAGCTTATACTACGATGTTCTCGAAGAACCATAACTTTGATCTGGCCTGGAAAAGTAGCTTCTTTTTCAATTTTTTTGGCTATATCATCGGCAATCATGGAGGCTTCGTTGTCATTTACTTTGTCATTCTCAACCATTACTCGAACTTCCCGACCGGCCTGAATTGCATAGGATTTGGCAACTCCATCAAAGGATTCAGCAATACCTTCCAATTTTTCAAGGCGCTGAATATAATTTTCCAGAGTATCACCCCGGGCTCCACGACGTGAACCACTAATTTGGTCAGCTGCTTGAATTAAAACACTGATTGGATTATCGGGCTCAACTTCTTCGTGATGAGAAGCAATGGAGTTGATAATTACATCATCTTCATTAAACCGTTTGGCAATATCGGCACCAATGCTGGCATGAGTACCGGTGATATTTCTATCAATGGCTTTACCAATATCGTGGAGCAGACCAGCACGCTTGGCAATATTGCCATTCAATTCTAGTTCTGAAGCCATTAAGCCAGCCAACCAGGCTACTTCAATAGAATGGTTCAAAACATTCTGACCATAGGATGTGCGATATTTGAGGCGCCCTAAAGTTTTCATCAGTTCGCGTGGTAATGGAGAAATGCTGACTTCATCAATGGCGTCTTCAGAAGCTTCAATAATGGAATCGTCAACTTCTTCCTTGGCTTTCTTGTACATTTCTTCAATGCGGGCAGGATGAATGCGGCCATCTTCAATCAATTTTTCAAGAGCTATGCGAGCGACCTCTCTGCGAATTGGATCAAAACCGGAAAGCACAACTGCCTCGGGAGTATCATCAACAATAACTTCAACTCCTGTCAATTTTTCAAAATGGCGAATATTACGGCCTTCTCGCCCGATTATTCTACCTTTCATGTTATCATTAGGCAAGTTGATTACCGAGACTGTTGTTTCTGCTGTATGATCGGCAGCAGAACGCTGAATGGCCGATACAATTATCTTTTTTGCATCTCGTTTGGCTTCGTTTATGGCTTTATCTTTAATTTTTCTGACTTCAGCAGCGGCTTCCTTTTTGGCTGTTTTGGTCATATCGGAGATCAATTTATTTTTGGCTTCATTGCGGGTCATATGAGCAATTTGTTCCAGTTTTTTCAACTGCTGTTGTTTGATCTCGCTGATCTCATCTTTTTGTTCTTCTAATTTATCCTGTCCTTTTTGTAGTTGCTTGGCTCTATCTCGAAGCTGTTCTTCTTTTTTCTCAGCGACTTCACTTTTTTGTTCCAGATAGTATTCCCGCTTGAGGAGTTTTTTCTCAAACTGAGTAACTTCTTTGGTCTTTTCTTTAGCTTCTTTTTCAGCCTCATTCTTAATGGTCATGGCTTCTTCTTTAGCTTCCAGAGAGGCCTCTTTGACCAGATCATCGGCTTCTCTTTTGGCTTTATCAAGAATTTCCCGGGCTGAAGATTTAGCCTTATTTAGTTTCTGAGTATAAAAGAATAGGGCGATTGCAGCGCCAACTACCGCTCCGGATAAAGCGACTATAATATAAGTAATCATCTCTGTACTCCTTTAGTATTTGTATTACTCGAGCTTTATCCGGTAAATTTTATGATTTATGATATGAAATTTATTCTAGGCTTTCAATATTCTCTTCGATAGTTTTGATTAAATTGTCGGTTTTATCTTTGATCTTATTGATATCATCTTTACTTGTGGTCTGGCAATTAAACAATTCATCTGTAATATTCATAGCAGCCAGAATCGCTATTCGAATTTCTGATTGCTTTTTATCAAGTGAATCTTCTACTTCTTTCATTTTTTTATTGACGTACTCTGCTACATTAACTATATAATCAGAGTCAGCCTGAGCTCTGATCTTATATTTTTTACCAAAAATTGTAACTTCTACGATATTGTTTAATTGACTCATAAAATTAACCGGATAAAGACGAGAATTATCAGAGAACTGAATCCAGTTCTTCAATCATATTCTCTATCTTTTTCCTAATTCTCTCTTGTTTAGAATTGTCTATATCTGATTTATTTGTATCAGTTTTATTTATTTGATCTTTGAGGTTCTTATTCCTTTCCTTTAGATTTTTTATCTCCTTGATAAGCGCATCAAGCTTATTTTCAAGAATATTTAAATTGGTTTTATTATATATTTTATCTGAGTTTTGCATCAACTTTCTTCTTAAGTTGATTAAAAATTATGTTCATTTGCTGATCTATCTCTTGATCTTTGAGAGTTCTTTCAGGGTTCTGAAATATTAGATTGAATGTCAGGCTTTTTTTATTCTCCTGAATGTTGTTTCCCTGATAAAGGTCATAAAATTGCACCTCCTGCAGGTGTTCGCCGCCATTATTCTTGATCAGACCCATTACTTCGCCAACCAGGGTACTTTTGTTAACAAGAATTGAAACATCGCGTTCAATAGCAGGATAGGATGGGACTGGAATATAATTTATCTCCGGATGGAAATGTTTGTAGAGGACCTCCAGAGAACCTTCAAAAGCAAAAATCTTTTGTTCCTCAACATTATACTGATTATCGAGAAGTTCTTCATTTAATTGACAAATATATCCTAGTATGTCGTCTTCTACCACAATTTTTACAATATGATTATAATTTTCTTTTGTTATTCCAGAATCAGCAAATTGGGTTTCTTTTCCGGTTAAATAATGAATTATTCCCTGAATATCACCTTTTAAATCAAAGAAGTCACCAGTACGGCGTTTGTCATATTTCCAGGTAACTGGTTCAAGATTACCGGTTAGAAGCATAGCAAAATGCTCATATTCATCGGCTTTATTAGCTTTGTCAAAATTGAGATCATGGACTTTGCCAATTTCAAAAAATCTTAAGTCCCGATTTTTACGGTTTATATTATTTGCTGCTGTTGTCACCAGTCCCGATGATAGATTCGTCCGCATATAGGCCAGATCTCGGCTAAGAGGATTTTTGACTTTAATTGGCTCTCTACCAAACAGGTTAAAGTTCTTCTCCTCATGACTGAATAGGGAGTTATTAAAAACTTCCTGATAACCATAAGAGGCAAGCTTATCGCGAACTACTCTATTAAAATTATATCTATCATTGCGGGAATAATCAGGCTGGATTTTAATAGTCCGGGATGACTTAACCTTTTCCATTCCATATATTCTAATAACTTCTTCAATATAATCAACTTCACGAACGAGATCAGGACGCCAGGAAGGAGATTTTACTTTGACTGCGTCTTTGTCTTTATTTAATATTTTGCAACCTAATTTTTCAAATTTATCAACGACCCAGTCCGGTTTAAATTTCTGACCGATCAATTTGTTTATTCTTGAAAATCGTACTGTTGGCTGAGGACTTTTAATCTTTTTAGGATAATTGTCAATTAATCCAGTACAAACTTCACCCTTAGCCAGGTCAACAATAAGGTCAGTTAATCTATCAAGAGCATAGATAACATTCTCCGGATCAACACCCCGTTCAAAGCGGTAGGATGAATCAGTTTGTAATCCCAAATATTTGGAACCATAGCGAATGCGGGCCGGATTAAAATAGGCACTTTCCAGCAGCAAGTTTGTAGTGGAATCGGTGATCTCAGAATTTTCAAGCCCCATGATTCCAGCAACAGCAACAGGTTGCTGAGCATCGCAAATAAGAAGGATGTTTTCATCTAGTTCTCGTTTTTCACCATCCAGGGTAATTACTTCTTCACCATCCTCGCTCATTCTAACATTGATTTCTTTGCCATTTAAGCGATCATAATCAAAAGTATGAAGAGGTTGACCAGTTTCCATGAGAACAAAATTAGCAGCATCAACAATATTATTAATTGGTCTCAGACCAATACTTTTTAATCGATCTTTTAGCCATTGGGGTGATTCTTTGACTTTTACATCTTTAATAATTCTGGTTGCATAACGAGGGCAGGCTTCCGGGTCATGAATATTGACTTCAACATGATCTCCAATCTGAGTACCAGTTTCTTCAAAATCTGTATCAGGGATCTTGAGGTTATTTTCAGTCAATACTGTCAGGTCACGGGCAACACCAAGATGAGAAGTGCAATCAGGACGATTGGGAGTTAGATCAATTTCAAAATTTGATCCAAATCTATTTGAGTAATGTTCTCTGAAATCTTGACCAATTTCAGCATTATCTGGTAAAATAATAATACCGGAGTGATCATCCGAAAGGCCAAGTTCGTCTTCTGCCGGAATCATTCCTTCAGATTTCACTCCCCGTATTTTGACTTTTTTGACTTTGCCTTTAGGTAATTGGCACCCGGGAAGAACTAAGGGGACTTTAATATCATTTTTTACATTAGGTGCCCCACAGATAACCTGGCGAGTTTTATCACCGTCAAAAACATCGCAGACCATTAATCTATCGGCATCAGGATGTTCTCTGACATTGCTGACTGATCCAACAACAATATTCTCAATTGAAGCCAGAGGATTGGGAACTGGATCGGCTTCCAGACCTAGATAGGTCAGCCGATCACCCAGTTCTGCATCACTATAATCAAAATCTGTATATTGTCTTAACCAATTAGTATTTATTATCATAGTTGTTTAAATTGTTCGAGGAATCTTTTGTCACTTCCATATAGCAGCCGAATATCATCAATCCCATATTTTAGCATGGCGATTCTTTCGATACCCATACCAAAGGCGTATCCTGTATATTTTTCCGGATCGATTCCTGATGATTTAAAAACATTGGGATCAACCATACCACAACCCAGAATTTCCAGCCAGCCGCTACCTTTGCAAAGACTGCAATTGTCGCCTGTTCCGCCACATTTGAAACAACTGATATCAACTTCAGCACTTGGTTCTGTAAATGGAAAAAAGCTAGGGCGAAATCTCAAGGATACATTTTGGCCGAAATATTTTTTCACAAAAAGATAAAGAGTAGTCTTGAGTTCACTAAAAGTTACATCCTGGTCAATATAAAGACCTTCGATCTGGTGAAATGTACAATAATGACTGGCGTCAATTGCTTCATTTCTGAAAGTGCGACCAGGTGCTAAAATTCGAATGGGTGGAGTCTGCTTTTCCATAGTACGAACCTGAATAGGGGAGGTGTGTGTCCGAAGGACAACTTTGTCATCAACAAAAAAAGTATCCTGAGCATCCCGGGCCGGATGATTTTCCGGAAAGTTTAAAGCCTGAAAATTATAATAATCGGTTTCAATTTCAGGCCCTAATTCTGTGGAAAAACCCATATCCTGAAAAATGGATATAATATCATCCATAGTTTTTGACAATGGATGAATGGAGCCTTCTACAGGTTTAACACCAGGAAGTGTATAATCAAAAAATTCCTGCTTTGTTTGTTTGGTTTTTAATTTCTGATGTAGAGATTCAATAGCCTGATTAGCTTCACTTTTGAAGGAATTCATGAGTTTTCCGAATTCCTTCTTTTTGTCATTAGGAATTTGACCAAATTTATTGAAGTAATCGCTTATTATACCATTTTTACCTAGATATTTGATCCTAAAATCTTCAATGGCCCTTTCCTCGACATCAAGATCGGAAAGCTCTTTACGAAATTGGTCAATTGAATCCTTTACATCATCGAAAATATCCATTTCCCTAGGCCTTTACTTTATCAACAACTGCTTTGAAGCCGTCGGGATCATTAATTGCTAGTTCAGCAAGTACTTTTCTATTTAATTTGATATTATTTTCTTTTAGGGCGTGGATAAATCTGCTATAGCGCATACCATTCTGGCGGGCAGCAGCATTTATTCTTGTGATCCACAAGCGGCGAAATTCACGCTTTTTTCTTTTTCTGTCACGATAAGCATATTGTAGTGCCTTCTCAACAGCATCTTTGGCAACCTTGAAACGTCTGCTTCGGGCTCCTCTATATCCTTTCGCCTGTTTAAGTATTTTTCTGCGTCTCCGATGGCGGGGAACAGAACTATTTGCTCTTGGCATTGTCTATCTCCTAACTTTATAACATTTCTTTAATTCGTTTTTCATCTGCTTTTGAGACATATCCGGCTTTTCTGAGCTTACGTTTCCTTTTTGGTGACTTTTTGGTCAGAATATGCGCCGAATAAGCTTTGCCTCTTTTTAATTTACCTGACTTGGTTTTTTTAAATCGTTTGGCAACCGATTTCCTAGATTTTATCTTGGGCATAAAAGTATCTCCTATTTTTTTGGTGCTACAGTTGTCTGAATTAAACTACCCATTTTTTTGGGTGGTTTATCTACTTCACCAATATCCTCGAGCCGGCTGATTAGATCTTGAATCAACTCAAAACCGATATCAGTATGAATATTTTCACGGCCTTTGAACATTAGTGATAATTTAACTTTATTGTTATTGTTGAGAAAACGTTTGGCTTTACGAATTTTGGTCTTAATATCGTGTTCTTCAATCCGTGTACTGAAACGTAGTTCTTTAACTTTAACTTTTTGCTGATTCTGTTTCTGTTTTTTCTCTTTTTGTTGTTGCTTATATTTGTATTTACCGAAATCCATGATTTTGCAAACAGGTGGTTTTGCATTAGGTGCTACTTCCACCAGATCAAGACCAGCGCGATCTGCTCTATCTAGAGCAGCCTGTTTGTCAACGATTCCAATCTGGTCTCCATCATTGTCAATTAACCTTACTTCCTTAGCTTTAATGCTAAAATTTACCCGGGTATCACCGGTATTTCTACGTCTTCTAATTTTTGGTACTCCTATTTTTTATTAGCGATTTCCTTGGAAATTTCATCTATTATCTTCGAACGTTGAAAAGTTCCAATATCACCATCTCCATGTTTTCGCACGGAGACTGTATCATTTTCGATTTCACGATCCCCAATTATAAACATATAGGGGATTTTACTCATTTCCGCTTTTCTTATCTTTGCACTGACAGGTTCACTATCAGTATTCAATTCTGATCTTATTCCCTGATTCTGCAATTCTTTATTTACCTTACTGGCGGCATCGATCTGATCATCTGAAATCGGAAGAACAGCAACTTGAATAGGGGCTAGCCAGGTAGGAAAATTGCCTTTGGTATGTTCAATCAATACGCCCAGGAAACGCTCTAACGAACCCAATATAGCACGATGGATCATATAAGGCTTTTTCCGTTCACCACTAGAATCAACATACTCCATATCAAATCTCTCAGGCAGATTAAAATCAAATTGAATGGTTGTACACTGCCAGGAGCGATTCAGAGAATCTCGTATTTTCATATCAATTTTAGGACCATAAAATGTGGCTTCACCTTCATCAATTTCATAATCAATACCAAGGTCATCTAGAGAACCTTTTAACGCATCAGTGGCTTCATCCCACATCTCTTCAGACCCAACAAATTTATCCTCAGAACGGGTTGAAATAAAAACATCAATATCATTAAAGTCAAAAGCATCCAGAAAATCAAAAGTGAATTCTAGAAGTTTCTTAACTTCGTTGTTTAACTGCTCAGGCATGCAAATAATATGAGCATCGTCCTGAGTAAAACCTCTTACTCGCATCAGACCATGCAAAACTCCTGATTTCTCATAGCGATAAACTGTGCCCAATTCCGCATATTTAATTGGAAGATCTCTGTAACTGCGAATATCTGAATTATAAATTTTTATATGAAAAGGACAGTTCATAGGTTTGACGAAATATTCTTCATCTTCAATTTTCATGGAATTGAACATGCCTTCTCGGTAAAAGTCAAGATGCCCGCTTGTTTTCCACAAATTTGCTCGACCAACATGCGGGGATTGCACCAATTCATAACCTTCATCCAGGTGGGCATTTAACCAATATTCTTTAAGTTTTTGTAATATGCGGGCGCCTTTAGGGTGCCAGAGAATTAAACCGGGTCCTACTTCACTATCTATGTGAAAAAGATCTAATTCTTTACCAATTTTTCTGTGATCTCTTTTTTTAGCTTCTTCCAGAAAATTGAGATATTTTTTCAATCCTTTCTTTGAGGGGAAGGCAGTTCCATAAATACGGCTCAACATTTTGTTGCTGGAATCGCCTCTCCAATAAGCGCCGGCTGTATTGAGTAGTTTGAAAGCCTTGATTTTTCTAGTGGATGGAACATGAGGTCCCCGACAGAGATCAATAAAATCACCTTGCTGATAAAGGGATAATGTCTGACCTTCATCAATATCTTCTATAATTTCAACTTTATAGTCTTCATTTTTTTCTTTGAAAATCTGTATAGCTTCCTCTCTGGAAATCTCCTTGCGGTGAAATTCCAGATCTTCATCAATGATCTCTTTCATGCGTTCTTCGATTTTTTCAAGATCATCTTCTGTAAAAGCCGGTTCCTTGTCAAAATCATAATAAAATTTGTTATCGATAGCCGGACCGATTGTTACCTGCGTTTCAGGGAAGAGATCCTGAACTGCCTGGGCCATTACATGAGATGTACTATGTAGGAGAATATCATGGGCCTCAGGAGCATCATCTTTTATGATTTTGACTCGGTCGCCATTACTTAGTTCATGGCTAAGATCTTTCAGATCACCGTTAACCTGGCCTGCTATAGAATGATTATATAGACCCTGACTGATGGTTTTGGCTACATCACCAACAGTTGCGCCTTCTTTTATTTTCATTTTAGAATCATCAGGTAGAATGATTTCTATCTTATTGTTGGAACTCAATACAAACCTCGTATTTATCTATATATATTTTATTAATTTTTAAACTATTCGGGATCAATAATTTATCCGGTTCCCGAAAAAAGTGGGCGGTACTGGATTCGAACCAGTGGCCTCTTGCATGTCAAGCAAACACTCTAACCAACTGAGCTAACCGCCCATTCCTTTATCAATTAACGGGTCATAATTTAACAAGTATATCAATTTTGGCAAAGGAAAATCTTCAAATCAAGGTGAAAGTTTATAGACGGGAGAGAGCATTATTTGACTTTTAAACCTTTAGGCGGTAAAAAATGATCTATTTTAGGTAATATTAGAAAGTAGCAGTAGTAGAATTATTAAGACTGTTTTTTTTGGCTTTTAGTTATTTCTATATCAATTTTTTTAATAAATGTCTTAAAATCAGAAAAAAACCTCCTCTCTCTAGTTGCGAAATTGAATTTTGCAATCCAATTGTTTGAAAAACTATGTTTTGATTCATTTAAAATTTTTGAGAGTAGAATTAAATTTTATTTCTATCTTTCGGACATTACCTCTGCAAAGCATTATATCAATTTTTTCACCCAATCTAAATGATTTAAAATTAATTATGGTTGTATTTCTTTAAATTCATTATCAAATTATACTCCTTGAAATCTTGATTATATGTGGAAGTACTAACAAAACAATCCGGAGAAAAAAATATATGCTCAAAGCCCCTAAGGGAATCCGTTTACATATTGGAATCTTTGGAAGAAGAAATGCAGGAAAATCATCATTACTGAATTCATTGACCCGCCAGAAGACGTCAATTGTATCCGATAAGGCTGGTACAACTACTGATCCAGTTGAGAAACCAATGGAATTGTTACCAGTTGGACCGGTTATATTTATTGATACAGCCGGTATCGATGATGTAGGAAAATTAGGAAGTTTAAGAAATCAATCAACTCGTAAAGTGTTTGATCGAACTGATCTGGCTTTGATTGTAATTGACGGTAATAAATGGGGAGAGTACGAAGAAGAATTGATAGATGAGTTCCAGGAGCGGGAAATACCTTTTATTGTTGTCTTTAATAAAAATGACCTGGAGGAACCCGCCCCTAAAACAATTAACAAAATAAAAAATAATGAAATACCCTTTGTAAAAACAGTTGCCAGTCAAGCGCAGGGAACACTGGATATGCGCGAACAAATCATCCAAAATGCTCCGGATGAAGTAATTAACACGCCATCTATACTAGGTGACCTAATTCGACCTGGCGATCTTGTAACTCTGGTTGTACCGATTGATATGGAAGCGCCTAAAGGTCGATTAATTTTACCTCAGGTGCAAACCATTCGCGATATTTTGGATAATGATGCTTACAGTATGGTGGTTAAAGAACGTGAGTTGCGAGATGCGCTCAATCGTCTGAAACGTAAACCCGCTTTAGTAGTTACGGATTCTCAGGCTTTCCTAAAAGTAGATGGTGATACGCCTGATGATATTCTGATGACTTCATTCTCAATTTTATTCGCCCGATATAAAGGCGACTTAATGGAATATGTTAAAGGCTCCGTCTATATAGATAATTTGAAGCCAGGCGACAAAGTCCTGGTAGCCGAAGCCTGTACTCATCATCCTATTGCTGACGATATTGGCACTGTCAAAATACCGCGCTGGTTAACTCAATATGTAGGCGGGAAATTGAATTTTACTCACGTTCAGGGACATGATTATCCAGAAGATGTAGCAGATTATGATCTAGTTATTCAATGTGGTTCCTGTATGCTTAATAGGCGGGAGGTTTTAACCAGGATTTTAGATACTAGAAAAGTAGGAGTACCTGTTACAAATTATGGACTGGCAATTGCTTACACGCTTGGAATTTTTGAAAGAGCATTGAAACCTTTTCCTGCGGTTTTTGATTTTTATCATGAATTAAAAGATAAATCCTAGAAGAGAAGGGAGATTTAAAATGGATTTACAAAATATAAAACAACTTTTTGTGGAAAAAGGTTACTTACAATCAGCACTCCAAATTGTGCTAGTTGTTGTGGTAGTTTTTATTGTTACCAGGGTAATTAATCTTATAACTAAAAAACTGACTAGCAGAATTAAAAAACAAAAACCTGGTGACGGCGAATTTGCGAAGAGAATTGATACTCTAAGATCTGTATTCAAATATGTATTTCAGATTATAGTTTTTG
>DATGCI010000061.1:0-3610 GCA_035312185.1 bacterium | reverse complement strand
ATACAGAATATTGGGCATTCGGATAGCAGGCTACTCCGGTTTGACCTGGAGTTACCTAAAATTGCGGGACGATGATAGCGTTAGTGATGTATTTGAGACTATAGGAAAATCGGGGACTTATAGCACTGTTTTTCAGGCATCTCTGGCCATTACTTTAGCATCCTATGTTTACGATTGGATTCACGGCCGGGCGATTTTGAACAAAAAAAAGGAACTGATCCGCTATCGTTACAGCATTAAAAAGAAGATAGAAAGAGATATATCAAAAATTAGCACCACCAATTTTTATACTTTTTTATCATTTAATTACAGTTTTTGATTATGAAAATAAAATTGTTTACACTCATTCTAATTTTTTTGCCCTGGTTAATCCAGGCTGAATTTAGCATTCAAACTGAATACCGCTATATTCGTAACATAAACAGACAGGCCAACCTTGATTTAATTGCTGATAATTTGAATCATGCGAACAGAACTGCTGACAATTACATTGATGAAGAGAACAATTATTTCATCGCGCACTTTTTCCATGAATTAGGGAACAGCTATTTAATCCTTAATAAAAGTGAAAAAGCACTGTTTTATTATTTGACTCAGAGAGTATTATTTCCCAATGATTCAATATCCAGTGCAAATCACAAAATATTTTTAAATACGGCCTACTCCTGTAATTTAAGTGATTCTTTAGCCAAACATTTCTGGGAACAAACAAAAAAGATCAACTTACCCACTAAAGATCCTGATAAACTATTATTGATTATCAAAATGTCGATTCAGCTTAGATCTCCTGAATTGACTGCGCCAATATATAGATTAGGTCAAAAGCTCAAGCAGTCACCTATTAATCCTCCAGCATGGTATAAACACTGGGAATTTTTAACCCGAATGGGATATGACGAAAAAGGAAAAATGGAAATTCTTGACTTTAATAGCCAAAATCAAAGTGTCTTTGAGTCCGTAGATGACGATTCAAAAAATCAAATATATCGCCGGGCAATTAACTACTATATAAATAGGGACGCTGATAGAAAGGCCCGAAGGTTACTGGATAATTATAAAAAGCAACAGCTATCTTTTTGGGAGAGAGTGGATTTTTTAATAAAAAGTATAAGAATTAAATTACCATAATTTAACATTTACTATCAATAAAGGACCAATTTATTCATTTGTAAATAAGGACTAATATATGTATATTGCAATATCTAATTTGACTATTGACGTTTTTCCTAATTGATTCTGAGGATCAGATGAGCAAACAAACTTCAAATCAGGGCCTTAAGAAAAAATTAAAACAGCTCCAGGCGCAAAACCAAAAATTAAAAAATGAAAACAAATTCCTCCAGTCAGGTCTAAATTCTTTTGATGATATCATGCTAATAACAGATAGGCAAGGCAAAATCATTGGTTTTAATTCAGTTGCCACCATCCTTAAACCGGCTAATGAGAAAACTCTGGAAGAATATTCAATTCAGGAATTATTTGATTCTCTGGATAGAGACTTTGACCTAAAATTTGATGACCTTTTAAAAATTACACGGCATAATACAATTAAACAGAAAGAAAATGATTTTAGCATAACAACGCGTGATAAAAATAAATATCAATTGGTGCAGTCCAACGTAATAGACGAAAATATCAAGAAAAATAATCCAGCATTCATTTTTATTTTCAAAAAAATTGATGGTCATACTGATATAGAGCAAGCCCTACGTGAAAGCCAGCGTCAGATAGAAACTTTGATCAGTAATTTGCCCGGGATCGCCTATCGTTGTCGTAATATTCACAATTGGAGAATGGAATACATTAGTCAGGGTTGTTTGGAACTAACAGGATATGAACCGAGTGACATTGTTAAGAATAAGAAAATTTCATACGAGGAAATAATTCATCCCGATGACCGGGCAATGGTCTGGGAAGAAGTCCAGGCAGCAGTTCAGAATAAACGGCATTTTAATTTTGAATACAGAATTGTCACCCGCAGCAATGAGGTTAAATGGGTCTGGGAACGAGGCATCTGTCTTAATTGTAAAGATGGAAAAACAGAAGTTCTGGAAGGTTTCATTTCGGATATTACAGAAAGGAAGCACGCTCAAGAAAAACTGCGGGCAAGTGAAGCAAAATATCACAATCTGATTGATCGATCTAACGACGCTATTTATTTGCTTTATAACAATAAATTCGAAGTCATCAATAAAAAATTTGAGGAGATATTTGGGATTACCCAGAAAGAGACTACTGCCGATGACTTTAACTTTATGGAATTGGTAGCCCCAAAAAGTCGCCCGCTTGTCAGGGAAAGAATACAAAAATTTAGAAATGGAGAAGATACCAGAAGTCGTTATGAATTTACAGCACTGGATACTGATGGTAAGGAAATAGAAGTTGAAGTCTCTGTTTCCTACATTCCTTACAAGGATAGTTATGCAGCTCAGGGCGTATTACGAGATATTACTCACCGAAAAAAATTACAGGAAAGGCTCCAACAGACTCAAAAACTAGAATCTATCGGAACTCTTGCCGGAGGAATTGCCCACGATTTCAATAATATCTTAACAGTAATTATAGGATTAACCCAACTGGTGCTCGATCAGACAGATAAATCTGATTTCCGCTATAACCATTTAAAAAATATAAATGAGTCAGGAGAAAGAGCAGCAAGATTAACGCGACAACTTCTGCTATTTAGTAGAAAACAGGATATGAATTTTCAGCCATTAGACCTTAATCGTACTATTATTAATATTAGTAGCATGTTGAAAAGACTGATCGGTGAAAATATAAATCTGAATCATAATTTTGATAAAAATTTAGAACTCATAAATGCTGATGAGAATCAAATTGAACAGGTTATTACTAATTTGGTCATTAATTCTCGCGATTCCATGCCCGATGGTGGAAACATAACAATTAGCACAAAAAATCATATCATCGACAAACAACAGGCAGAATCTATGCCCGATATTCAGCCTGGTAAATATGTACAATTTTCTGTTGAGGATGAAGGATGTGGAATAAAAGATAAAATTAAGGAGAAAATTTTTGATCCCTTTTTTACAACAAAAGGGCGGGCAAAAGGATCGGGTATGGGACTGGCTGTAGTTCATGGAATTATTAAAAAGCACAAAGGTTCGATCAATATTTATAGTGAACCAGAAAAAGGCACAAATTTCAAGGTCTATCTTCCTGTAGCCCAATCAAAGTCCAGTTTAGATACCGATCAGGACGGTCAGGATATTGAAAATTATCAAGGTATGGAACAGGGTATCCTGATTGCTGAAGATGAAGACCAGGTTCTCAAATATCTTGAAAAGATGCTTACAAATTATAATTACAATGTCTATAAAGCATCGAGTGGCGAAAAAGCACTCGAAATATACAGGAACAATAGGGACCAAATTCAATTATTATTAAGCGATGTAATCATGGGAAAAATGGACGGCATCCAGCTGGCTGAACAATTGCAGAAAATTACCCCGGATCTCAAAGTTATATTAAGTAGTGGTTACTCTGATAATAGAATCGATAGATCCAATATAATGGCGAAAGGTTTTAAATTTATTCAGAAGCCCTATAATATTGAGGATCTATTACAAAAAGTTTACCAAATTTT
>DATGCI010000060.1:0-3350 GCA_035312185.1 bacterium | reverse complement strand
TTGAGCCAGAAGAATTGACACCCCAGTTGGAGCAAAAATACACCTATTCAGCGGCAGAATATACTGCTGGAGAGGATCGGACTCACCGCTTAAATGGCTCCTTGACTTATATTATTTATGAAAACGGAGGCCCCCAAATTTTCGGTATCAAGCCCTTCTCCAATATGACAATCAGTGCAATTTATCACGTTACCAGCGGCACCCCCTATTACTGGTCGCCAGATTATGTTGCAGTTTCTGAAGTAAAGATAGAAAGAAATCGGCGATATCCTCCCGAGTCAAGCACTGATTTAAAAGTTGAAAAACAGTTTTCCATGTACGGTTTTGATATGATTGCCAGTTTAAGAATTGAAAACCTATTTAATAATAGGCAATTGACTCCAATTTCCGATACAGCAGAGCTGGATCGCTGGGTAAAAAGAAGCGTAACCCATATGGATTCCGGAAATGCCCCAAACCGGGATTACCATTTATATAATTATTTTCAGGCCTATAAAAATGTTCTAAGAGAAATTTACATTAATTTTGGGATAAATTTTTAATTCTGAATCACAAATTCCAATTTACGGAGGAATTAATGCTAATAAAAAGATGGCTTAAAATAGCAGGAGCCATATTTCTAAGTTTTCTATTTATTATTCCAGTTTTATCGCAAACTTATCCTCGCACAATTGAACTGGATCGCGGCCGGCTCTGGCATAGTTTTCATTTCACCCAGGAATGTGAACCACTCGCAGATTGGGAGCCTATGAACTATGGACTGGATTGGCCTGGATATAACATTAAAGAACTTAGTAGCAACATTGGTGGCACATATACCCATATGATCACTGGTGGATTTTTTATTTCTGCTCTTCGCACTATTGATCCTGATACAGTTCAAGGCTGGATGGATTTTTGTGTTAATGGAGACCGGAATACAAGCTGGGATAAAGGTAAAAAACCTTTTCTTGCTCTTCGCCATGAAAAAAAATGGAAAAAAGGAGAAAACTATTTTTTAGCGACCGATCCCAATGAAGCCGAAGAATTAATAATCTCAGAATGGGAAAAAGACCCTCAGTATCCTGATTATGACAAAGAAAATAAAAAGTTCAACATTCACGTTACCAGAGAAGTTCGACAATGGTCAGGTTCTCAGGCTGATCAAAACTACGTCATCGTTGAATATACAATTCAGTCAGTTCGCACAGAACTGCATGGTCTTGATAGTGCTGTTGTACTATTTTCCTATGGAATATCGCCAACTGACCGGGGCTGGAATTATACTAATCCTAATTACCCGCCAGGTGCCAGGAATACTCAGAGTCGATGGCATTCCGAAGATGATCTGGTAACTTTCTGGGCCGGAGATTTTCAGGAGACTTCCCAGGATGAAAGTTTTGATTACTATGAATATTACGAGCGAAATACTGTTACCAATGAAATTGAAAAACATCACGAATTTATGGCACCTGGAAAAGTCGGCCTTAAAATTCTTGATGTTACTCTTAATGATCAGCCTCTTGATTATGAGTTTACCTGGTCAGCCGGGCCGCAAAGTTCAGATTATGAAGGCCCTTTTACCGGCGTTTCTGGATTTGACAACAAATACAATGCAATGAAAAATCCTGAGAATTTGAGAGAAGCTTTTACCGATCCCAATGATCCTCGTATGGGTAATAGTAGATTATACGCCAATTTTTCTATTGGCCCCTTCAATCTGAGAGGCCGTGGCCGGGGAGAACTGAAAGTTGCGGTAGCAGAATTTGTAGGCGGTGCTGATCTTAAAACTGCCCGCTCATTGACATTAGAAGAGAAGGATAGTGTTGAAGCTCTGGCTGACAGCGCAATTAACTATCTCAACGATCGAGTTGAATTCAACTATAATCATGACTATACAGTTCCAATGCCTACGCCAGCACCTCAATTTTCCGTCACACCTGACAGCAGCCGTGAAGGTCGCGTTGGTAATATTATCAGCTTTGCAGATAGCGTGGAAAAAATCAATGATCCTCACCAGGGTTCACCAGACCTGGCCGGTTATAGAATTTATCGTTCTGCTGAATACCCATTTGGCCCCTGGAAAATGATAGCCGATATTCCTATTAAAAGTGATCAATACTGGAATGAAGAATTGGGAGAATATCAATTTTTAGACAAAGAAGTCGCTCTGGGATATGGATACTATTATAGTGTGACCAGTTATGATCATGGGCATGATCAGTGGGCAATCGATCCTTCAGTAGAAGTTCCTTCATTGGAATCGTCAATCTTTGCCAACCGTTCATCGGAACCATTTTATACCACCTTGCGTCCTCAAACTGGTAAAGATGCTATTAGCAATGTAACTGTTGTTCCCAATCCTTTTTATGTGTCTTCAGGCTTGCAAAGTTCAGCAGATGCCAAAATGATTCAATTTGTGAATGTACCAGAAAAGTGTACAATTCGCATTTTCACATTACGCGGCGATCTGGTAAAAACTATCCATCATAATGATCCGACCAGTGGTGTTACAACCTGGAACCAGATCAGCGATAGTAACCAATACATTAAAAGTGGTATGTATTTTTACCATCTAAAATCAGAATTTGGAGAAACTTCAGGAAAATTTTGCATAATTAATTGATAAATAATGGAAGTAATAATGAATGCTGGCAAATCATCAAAATATATGACTCTTTTCTTGCTCCTTGTCTTGTGTTTTAATATAAGTGCTGCTGCCGACTTTAATACAACCGGTTCTACAGGTTTTGTGTTTCTTTCTCTACCTGTAAGTGCCCGTTATGTTGCTATGGGTGAAACCGGGATTACCCTGGATAAAGCCGATGCCTCAGGACTATTTATTAATCCTGCTCTGGGAGCCCGAATGGAGAATAAAAATAATTTTAGCCTTACCTATGGTAATTGGTATATGGAAACCGGTCATCATTCTCTGGCTTATGTCCGCAAATCTCGTTTATTGGGCTCTTTTGGATTTACTTTTAATTATTTTGATTTTGGTTCGATCACAAAAACCCGAACTATTTCACCTTCTGAAGTAACCAGTATGCAACCTGATGATAATAATATATATGTTAATATGGGTTCCTACTCCGCCTATGGACTATCAGCTGGACTTTCTTATTCTCGCTTTTTGACAACCAAATTCAGTTTTGGAGCAAATTTAAAATATGTCCGTGAAAACATTGACAAATATTATGCTGATAATATTCTAGTTGATATTGGTTTTGTTTACAATACAGGAGTAGGACCACTTCGAGTTGGGGCCTTTTTGAACAATTTTGGTCTAGAATCGGAATATGTGGATGAAAGTTTTAAAATGCCCCAGAAGCTGGTTTTAGGAGTTTCAGGTGAAATAATCGGCAGCCTGG
>DATGCI010000059.1:0-6609 GCA_035312185.1 bacterium | reverse complement strand
AAACTTCCCAGAGTAAAAGTCACTGAAATCCCCTTTGATGTGGCCAGAAAGAAGCTCATATTGGTTGACGATGTTATTTATACTGGTCGAACAGTGAGAGCTGCGCTAGACGCTATCACTGATTTGGGAAGACCAGCTTCTATAAAACTGGCTGTACTAATCGATCGAGGTCACAGAGAAATGCCTATTATGCCCAATTTTATCGGCAAAGAATTCAAAACCGCTTCTAATGAAGAAATTAGGGTGAGAGTCAAAGAAATTGACAGTAAAGATGAAATTCTATTGGTTGAAGCAAATGATCAAGATACGGAATAAATGATAAAATTAATCAAAAGCAAAATCTAAAAATCCATTATTTAAAGGGGATAAACCAATGAGTTTAAGTATCGATAATTTATATGGCCTGGAGGGTGTCCCAAAAGCGGATGTTGATCAAATTCTGGATACCGCTTTTTCTTTTCGGGAAGTACTTGAAAGGCCAGTAAAAAAGGTTCCCACACTAAAAGGGACTACTGTTGTCAATCTATTTTTTGAGCCCTCTACCAGAACCAAAAATTCTTTTGCTCTGGCTGAGAAAAGACTTTCCGCTGATACAGTTAATTTCTCTGCCGCCTCTAGTAGTTTGGAAAAAGGCGAGAGTCTCAAGGATACAATTCAAAATCTATTTGCTATGAAAATGGACGTTGTTGTAATGCGACATCCTACTCCCGGTTCTGTAAAAATGTTGGGCGATTTTGTTGATGCAGTAATTATCAATGCCGGTGATGGAACTCATGAGCACCCAACTCAGGCCCTTCTGGATATGATGTCGATCAAAGAAAAATTTGGAAAACTTGAGGATCTCAACATTACTATCGTAGGAGATATTAAACATTCCCGGGTTGCTCTTTCAAATATTTATGGACTGAAAACTATGGGCGCCAACGTTATGCTGTGTGCTCCTCCCACCTTTTTACCCGCCGAAGTAGATTCTCTGGGTGTTGAAGTAACCTACGACATTAATGAAGCTTTAGATTTTGCCGATGCAGTCAATGTGCTCAGAATTCAAAAAGAACGGCAGGGAAAGGGTCTAATACCTAGTTTGAGAGAATATCGCCAGACTTTTGGAATTACCAGAGACCGTCTTGAGAAATTAAAAAAACCGATCACAATCATGCATCCTGGACCTATGAATCGTCAGGTAGAAATTGACTCTGAAATAGCCGATGGCGAGAACGCTATTATTCTTGATCAGGTTTTAAATGGCGTGGCTATTCGAATGGCCGTACTATTTCTATTATCTGGTAATTAATCTAAAAAACGGTGGAGTTATAAAATGCAAAAGAAAAATATACAAGGAAAATATTTACTAAAAGGCGGTGAAATTGTTGATCCCAGCCATGATAGCATTGAAAAGAAAGATATTCTCATCGAAAAAGGCAGGATCAAAAAAATTCTCAAGAATATTAAAGAGGATGGTGAGACTAAAGTTATCGATGTAAAAGGATTAAAAATATCCCCAGGTTTCGTTGATCTACATACTCACCTGCGGGAACCTGGCCAGGAAGATGCCGAGACAATTGCCAGTGGTGCTCAAGCTGCTCTTTCTGGTGGTTTTACCAGAATTTGTTGCATGCCCAATACCAAACCCTCTATTTCGACACAAGAGTCCGTCCAATTCATCCTCAACAAAGCCCGCAATCTAGATGTAAAGGTAATGCCCATTGCCTCAATTACAAAAGATCGCAAAGGAGAACAGCTTACCGAATTTGCAGAACTGGCTAAGACCGGTGCAGTAGCCTTTTCTGATGATGGAAATCCTGTGGAAAGCGCTCAAATGATGCGCAATGCACTCGAATATTCTAAGATTGTCGATATGCCAATCTTAAATCATTCTGAAGACCAGGATCTTAAAAATGATGGCTTAATCAACGAAGGAAGTGTTTCAACTTCAACTGGCTTGCCTGGTAATCCTGCTATGGCTGAGGAAATCATGATCTATCGTGATCTCAGGATTGCTGAATTCACTGGCGCCCGCCTTCACATTCCCCACGTTACCACCAAAGGTTCTGTAGAATTGATCAGAAAGGCTAAAGAAAAAGGCGTAAAAGTCACTGCTGAAGTCACTCCCCATCACATCACCTTAACTGATGAATATATGCGTTCCTTTAATACTCTGGGAAAAGTTGCTCCTCCTTTGAGATCTGAGGATGACAAAAAAGCCCTGATTGGGGGTTTAAAAGATGGTACTATTGATGCCATTGCTACTGATCATGCTCCTCATACATACAATAAAAAGGAAACTTCTCTTGACCTTGCTGCCAATGGCATGATCGGTCTGGAAAGTGCCCTGGGACTGGTTCTTACCCAACTGGTTCATGAAGAAGAAATGTCCTTAATGGAAGTGATCAAAAAACTAACTATCAAACCGGCTGCCATTATCAATGAAGAGTTGCCCTGCTTTCAGGAAGGTGAAAAAGCTGAATTTACAGTTTTTAGTTCGGATGAATGGTGGGTGTTCAATAAAAAAAGTATTTACTCGCGTTCATCAAACACCCCATTTATCGGCCGTGAACTGAACGGCAGAGTCAAAAAAGTAGTTATTGGTAGCAAAGTCATAGAAATATAGTAAAAATTTAATTTAATAACTTGATATCAAAAAGAATGGATTGTAAATTTTCACGCTTTTTTTAAGTTGGAATAAGTAAATAGGAAGAGAAAATGTTTGATACATATTTTCCCAAGAAAGATGAGATAGAAAAAAATTGGTATGTTGTGGACGCTGAAGACAAAATTTTAGGTCGTTTGGCTTCTGAAATTGCCCAGGTTCTACGAGGCAAACATAACCCAACCTTCACCCCCCACATGGATAATGGTGATTATGTTATTGTGATCAATGCTGACAAAGTCAAGATCAAAGGTAACAATAAATCTGTTGAGAAAGTGTATTTCAGCCACTCCGGATACGTAGGCAATGAAAAGACAATCTCCTACAAAGAAATGTTAGAAAAATATCCGGATGAAATAATCAAAAAGGCTGTAAAGGGAATGTTACCTAGCAATAAACTTGGTCGTAAGATTTTAAAGAAGTTAAAAGTTTATGCCGGTGCTGAGCATCCACATGAAGCTCAAAACCCGGAACCTTTAGAAGTGCAAATTTAGGAACTAAAAGGGATACATAATGGAATATCAAACGATTGGCAGAAGAAAAGAAGCTGTTGCCAGGCTCAGAATGCTTGAAGGCGGTGGAAAAGTTATCGTAAATAAAAAGGATTTTCAGACTTACTTTTCTCGCCGTGATCTGAAGCAACGTGTACTCGCGCCTCTTAAACTTTGTGAACAAGAAGGCAAAATGAATCTCAAAGTTAATGTTGATGGCGGTGGTGTCACAGGACAGGCGGAAGCTATTAGACTCGCTATTGCAAGAGCTCTGGAAAAATATGATTCCTCTTTACGGGGAAAATTAAAAACTGCTGGTTTTCTGACCAGAGACGCACGGGTCAAGGAAAGAAAAAAATATGGTCGTGCAGGAGCTCGCCGAGGCTATCAATTCTCAAAACGTTAATGTTGTAAAAAGAGTGGTTATATGGAAGAACTAACTTTCG
Source organism: bacterium (assembly GCA_035312185.1). GTDB lineage: Bacteria > Fidelibacterota > UBA2242 > UBA2242 > JAFGTP01 > JAIPHI01. The sequence goes on along the minus strand of DATGCI010000059.1, from coordinate 3,025 downwards.
AAAAATTACGTAAAAGTGGTGCTCATTTTGGACATGTTACAAGTAAATGGAACCCCAAGATGAAGCCCTATGTTTTCATGAAGAAAAATGGAATACATATTATTGATTTAAAGAAAACACGCAAAGGTGTAGCAGAGGCTTGCAGTTTTTTGCGTGATCTGGTACAAAAAGGCGGTAATATTCTTTTTGTTGGTACAAAATCCCAGGTAAAGGATATTATCCGAGAGGAAGCTGACCGCTGTGAAATGTACTATGTGGTCGAGAGATGGTTAGGTGGAACATTGACCAATTTCAGTACCATTAAGAAAAGTATTCGCCATCTTAAAAAGCTGGAAAAAATGAAATCTCAGGGATATGACGAAAATCTGACCAAAAAAGAAAAACTTTCTCTGGAAAGAGAGCGGATAAAATTAGCCGACTTGCATCGTGGTATCAAAAATATGAAACGTTCACCTGATGCTCTGATCGTTGCTGATGCTGTTGATAATGATATTGCAATCAAAGAAGCCAACAAACTGGATATTCCCGTTATTGCTCTGGCTGATACAAATGCAGATCCAACAATCATTGATTATCCGGTTCCCTGTAATGATGATAGTGTCAAAACTTCCAAGTTAATTATATCAAAACTTGCTGACACTATTTTGGAAGCAAGAAACGCAAGAGCGAACTTGGGTAACGAATAAACATAGTGGAGATTTTTATAAATGAGTATTAGCGCAAAACAGGTTAAAGAACTCAAAGATAAAACCGGTATCGGTCTAATGGAATGCAAAAAAGCTCTCAAGGAAACCGACGGTGACCTTAAAGAGGCAGTTGATATTCTTCGCAAACGGGGACTGGCCAAAGCAGAAAAGAAAGCCGGACGTGACGTAAAAGAAGGTCGCATCCATTCCTATATTCATCCCGGTGGTAAAATTGGTGTTCTGGTAGAAATTAATTGCGAAACAGACTTTGTCGCCAAAACTGATGACTTCAAAGAATTCTGCAAAAATATTGCAATGCACATTGCTGCTTCAGATCCTCTTGCTGTTGACCGAGAAAGTATTGACCAAGACACAGTTGAAAAAGAAAAAGAAATTTTTGAAGAACAGGCTAAAGAAGAAAACAAACCTGAGCACATTATTCCTAGAATAGTAGAAGGTAAAGTCAACAAATTTTATGAAGAAAATTGTCTGCTTGAACAGGAATATGTCAAAAATCCTGACATTGCTGTTAAGGAATATGTCAAACAGACTATTGCCAGGATTGGCGAAAATATGGATGTCGCCAGATTTACCAGATATAAACTTGGTGAATAATTAATTTTTTTAAAAAATTTTACTATGGAAAACATAGAATACAATCGAGTTCTATTAAAGTTTTCAGGAGAAGCGCTTGCTGGCAGCAAGCGCTTTGGTATAGATAACGATGTTCTCGACTATATCACCGATGAAATTCTAAGTTTAAAGGAATTTGATCTAGATATAGGCATTGTTATTGGTGGTGGAAACATATTCCGCGGTGTAGATATCACCACTGAAGGTGTCAATAGAATTCGGGCTGATTATATGGGCATGCTGGGAACAGTTATTAATGGTATCGCGCTTCAGGATTATTTGATTCGCAAAGATGCAAAAGCCCGGGTCTTATCGGCAATTCGGATGGAAGAAGTTGCTGATCCCATGATCATTCGTGATGTTGAAGAATATTTTGATCAAGGAAATATTTTAATTTTCACCGGTGGTACAGGAAGACCCTTTTTCAGTACAGATTCTGGTGCTGCCCTGCGTGCATCAGAAATAGGTGCTGACCTTTTTATAAAAGCCACCAAAGTTGACGGCGTTTATACCGCCGATCCTACAAAAAATAAAGAGGCTAAGCTTTATAAAAAACTAGACTATGATACAGCTATCCACAATAAGCTAGGGGTAATGGACACAACTGCTTTTAGTCTTTGTCAGGATAATGATATTCCGATCATGGTTTATAATATGATGAAATCCGGCAATTTGAAAAACAGCCTGATAAAGGATGACGTAGGTACTTTAATTTCAAAAGGAGGATAACGATGTTAAATACAATACTTGGTGATGCTGAAAAAAGAATGAAAAAAACATCCAACTCTACTGCTGATAAACTTTCATCTATTCGTACAGGACACGCTACCCCCAATTTGCTGGATAATATCAAAGTTGACTACTACGGCAGTAAAACACCTCTCAAACAACTGGCCAATGTTGCTGCTCCCGATACTAGGTTATTAGTTGTTCAGGTTTATGACAAAAATTCCGTAGATAATGTTGACAAAGCCATTAAATCTTCTGACCTTGGACTCAATCCTCAGGTTGAAGGCAATGTACTCAAAATACCAATTCCAAAATTAAGTGAAGAGCGTAGACAAGAAATGGTTAAATACGCTCATGAATTATCAGAAGAAGGCAAGATTGCCATCCGTAATATTCGCCGAGACGCTAAAACAGATATCGAAGAACTGGAAGATGAGCACGAAGTATCAGAAGATGATGCTCACCGGGCTCTGGAAGAACTCCAGGAAATCACCGATAAATATACTGACAGGATTTCAGAACTTCTAAAAAATAAAGAAAAAGAGATCCTGGAAGAATAATAGATCTTTTTTAGCGAGTGTGGTTTAATGGTAGAACCTCAGCTTCCCAAGCTGATGGCGAGGGTTCGATTCCCTTCACTCGCTCTACATTCCTGCCGGATTTAATCCGGCATTTTCTTAATCAATAAAATTACCGGCAAACTCCGAAGAGGGGAAATTTGGACGCTCCGGAACAAGGAGCAGTGTTTTTTAACAAAAGTAAAGCTATAGGTGAAAAATGCATCTAAAACTTGAGAACAATATGACCTTCCAGGGCGAAAGTTTTGGAAGTGATCAGGAAATTGCCGGTGAGGTTGTCTTCAATACCGGAATGGTAGGTTATCCCGAAGCACTGACCGATCCATCCTATTATGGTCAGATTCTGGTCTTGACCTATCCTCTAATTGGCAATTATGGAGTGCCGGAATTTAAATCCGG
>DATGCI010000058.1:0-9584 GCA_035312185.1 bacterium | reverse complement strand
GACAATCCTGTTTGGCCGGGCCATAATTTTAGCGCTTTTATCCAACTCGATGATGAGAGCAAAATTGATCAAATAAAAAATATGGTCAAAAGCATGAATTCCAATGCGCAGACTGAAAATGAAAAAATCAGTTGCTTTGTATGGACAATAGATGATTTTATTTTGGGATAATGGTTTGAGAGTGAGGATGGTTAAAAGAATATGTGCAAGAAACTAAAGATTAACTTGTTCATTTTTTATATATTTAGTGGTGGTAAACATTGGATTTTAGTGAATAAGAAAGTAAAAATTTGATATGTTTAAATAAAAATAGGAAAGAAATTTAATTGAAGATTTTATCATCTGCCAATCATAATGTGATAGATACTGCTGATTTAGAGCATTACTACTATTTTAATTTAGCATTGAGTCGATAATGTTAAAACAGAGAAGCCATAAACAGGAAAGCAGAAAAAACATGAAACAAATTAAGGACAATAATGATATAAAATTGGATAATACCAAATTTATTGTTGACTAAATTAATAAAAATTGGTATAATATGTCTCAAAATAGAGCGAGGGGATAAGATAGTTCTTGATTGTTTCGAAAGTTATTGTTATTTTTTTCACGCTGTGAAAATATTTATAGAACATCCGCAAAACAAAGGAGAAAGTGAATGGATGTCAAACTAGATGACCTAATAAATCAAATTAAATCCGAAGGCGTCGAAGAGGCTCAGAAAGAAGCTGCCAAAATTGTCAAAGACGCTAAAAAGAAAGCCGATTCTATTGTTAAAGATGCGCAGGGAAAAGCCGAAAAAATTAAAGAAGACGCCAAAAAAGAAGCAGAAAAAATCCAATCTAATGGAGAATCTGCTCTGAAACAGGCTCAAAGGGATACGATCCTGACCACCAAAGAGAAATTGACCGATATGTTTGACAATGTCTTCAAAGGTCTGGTCAAAGAAGAACTGGAAACCAAGGTGGTGGCTGATTTGATCAAAAAAGTTGTCGAAGAACTTGGTGAAGACAAAGAATATGAATTTGAAGTTAATGACAAAGAAGTTGAAAAGCTGCGCAAAGCTGTATTTGCCAAGTCAAAATCCAAACTCAAAGATACAGTCACAATCACAGCAGATAAAAATGTATCCGCCGGATTTAAAGTTGGACTCAAAGGCGAAGATATATTTTATGATCTGACTGATGAAGGTATTTCAGAGTTCCTAATGACCTTCCTTAATCCGTCAATCAGAGAAATTTTGGATAAATAAATGGATAAGTATTATTATCTGATTTCCCAGTTACCTTTATTATATTTTGATAAAGAAACCTATATCGACATTGACTCTTTTCTGGAGGAGTCTCATAAGTGGATGAAAGAGTCCGATTTCAACTGCCTCAAGCTTATTGATATTAATCATACTCATCTTCGCAAATCCGACCATCCTGTTCACAGAGCCTACAAAGAATTCGAAATCGATCTTCGCACAGAACTGGCTGAATTTCGTAAGGCCCGCAAAGAAGGTCACGGCTATAAATCCAGTCTGTTCCCGGAGACAATTACCAAAGAAAACAATCCTCTGGAAGCGGAAAAAGAGTTAATGAAAATTCGCTGGGAATTTATAGAAGAGTTAAAAACCGGACATCATTTTGATTTTGGATTTCTGGTTTTATACTATCTTGAGCTCCAGATTCAGGCACGACTGGAGGCTTTTGATAAAGAAAAAGGCATGGAAAAATTTAAACAATATACAGAAGTGGAATTATGAGTAAAACACATGGTAAAATAACCGGAATTAATGGAAATATGATCACCGTGGAAGTTGATGGTGATGTAATCCAAAATGAAATTGGTTACGCAATTGTTGGTGAAGAAAAACTCAAATCCGAGATCGTAAGGATCCGTGGCGATATTGCTTTTATGCAGGTTTTTGAAGATACACGCGGACTCAAAGTTGGTGACGATGTTGAATTTACTGATGAAATGTTATCAGTAGAAGTTGGCCCTGGCTTGCTCGGAATGGTATATGATGGATTGCAGAATCCTCTTGAAGATATTGCAAAAGAATTTGGCTACTTTTTAAAACGTGGTGCTATTGTAGAAGCTCTTGACAGGGAAAAGAAATGGGAGTTCACTCCTAAACTCAAACCCGGTGCCAAAGTTACTTCTGGCTCCAAACTGGGTACTGTTGAAGAAGGAATTTTTGAACATCCCATCTTCGTACCTTTTGATTTTCAGGGCGAAGCCGAGATCGATACAATTGTCAGCAAAGGTGAATATACAGTAGAAAAGAACATTGCCAAAGCCACCGACGAAAATGGTGAACAGCATGAATTCAAAATGTATTTCACCTGGCCAGTAAAAGTTCCCATTGAAGAATATGAAGAAAGAAAACTACCGACTGAACCAATGGTAACTCAGACCAGGATTGTTGATACTTTTTTCCCTGTTGCCAAAGGCGGAACCTATTGTATTCCCGGACCTTTTGGATCAGGTAAAACTGTGCTTCAGCAGGTAACAAGTCGATTTGCTCAGGTTGATGTGGTGATCATTGCGGCTTGTGGAGAAAGGGCTGGTGAGGTTGTCGAAACTCTCAAAGAATTTCCTGAATTGAAAGATCCCCGCACTGGTAAATCTCTGATGGAAAGAACAATCATTATTTGTAACACAAGTTCGATGCCTGTTGCTGCTCGAGAATCTTCAGTTTATACTGCTGTGACTCTGGGTGAGTATTATAGACAACTGGGTCTTGATGTTCTCCTTCTGGCTGACTCAACTTCTCGTTGGGCTCAGGCTATGCGCGAACTTTCCGGACGTCTTGAAGAAATTCCAGGAGAGGAAGCTTTTCCTGCTTACCTGGAATCCCGAATTGCTCAATTTTATGAAAGAGCCGGTCTTGTTAATTTAGATGATGACCAGCAGGGTAGTTTGACTATTGGTGGAACAGTTAGTCCGGCTGGTGGTAACTTTGAAGAACCGGTTACTCAGGGAACATTAAAAGTGGTTGGCGCTTTTCACGGTCTTTCAAGAGATCGTGCTAATGCTCGTCGCTATCCAGCCATCGATCCTCTCGAAAGTTGGACAAATTATGACAGTTTTATTGACCAGGAAAAAGTTGACCGGGCTACCAAAGTTCTCAAACGTGGTGATGACGTTCATCAGATGATGACCGTTGTTGGTGAAGAAGGAACATCGCTTGATGATTACGTTGTTTATTTGAAATCGGAATTTTTGGATAATGTTTATCTGCAGCAGAATTCTTTTGATGAAGTTGATGGAAAGAGTTCCGTCCAGAGACAGAAATATGTATTTGAAAAGGTTCTCAGAATCTTGGAAGCTGAGTTCGATTTTGAGGATAAAAAAGAAGCCCGTAATTTCTTTAATAAATTGCGTTCTCTTTTTATTGACTGGAACTATATTGATCTGGAAGATGATGAATTCGAAAAACAGGAAAAAAATCTCAATGAATATTTGAGAAAAAAGAGTTCAGAAGAGTTTGGTGAAGAGAAAAAAGACCTGGAAGAATATTCTGACAAAGCTGAGCTCGAAGAAGAGATAGAAGAGGGCGAAGAACAGGATAAGGAATCCAAAGAAGATAAATAGATGATCTACAGTAAGACAAAATAGAAAGCAAAGAAAAGGCTAAAAATGCGTAAAGTCTACAGTAATATTTTAAAAATTGAAGGTGACGTAATAACAGTACGAGCCGAGAATATTGCCAATGAAGAACTGGCTGAAATTACAACTGACCGGGGAAAAACTCTTGCCAAGGTGATCCGCCTTGAAGATGACATGGTCTATCTTCAGGTTTTTGCCGGAAGTAAGGGAATTTCTACTGGCGATGAGGTTCGCTTCCTGGGCCATCCCATGAAAGTAACTTATACAGAAAATATGCTGGGAAGAATTTTTAATGGTAGTGGTGAACCCCGGGATAGTGGTCCGGCTCTGGAAGAAAATATGATCGAGATCGCCGGACCATCAGCAAATCCAACCAAGCGAATTATTCCTCAGGAGATGATCAGAACCAATATTCCCATGATCGATGTATTTAATTCTCTGGTCAAATCTCAGAAACTGCCGATTTTTTCCATATCTGGCGAACCTTACAACCAGCTTCTGGCCCGGATTGCTTTGCAGGCTGAAGCCGACATGATCGTCTTAGGTGGAATTGGTCTCAAATATGACGAATATCTTTATTTCAGAAATACTCTGGAAGAAGGTGGCGCTCTCAATCGTTCCATTTTCTTTGTTCATACAGCCGCCGATCCTAAAGTTGAATCTCTTATGGTGCCCGATATGAGCCTGGCCGTTGCTGAAAAATTTGCTCTGGAAGAAGACAAAGATGTGCTGGTTCTGCTTACTGACATGACCAACTTTTCCGATGCTCTTAAAGAAATCGCTATTACAATGGAGCAGGTACCTTCCAATCGTGGATATCCAGGTGATCTTTATAGTCAGCTGGCATCCCGTTATGAAAAAGCTGTTGACTTTGAAGGCGCTGGCTCGGTAACAATTCTGGCTGCTACAACTATGCCTGGTGATGATGTAACCCATCCAGTTCCTGATAACACTGGCTATATTACTGAGGGACAGTTTTATTTACATGATGGCATGATCGATCCTTTTGGTTCTCTGAGTCGATTGAAACAGCAGGTTAATGATAAATCGCGTGATGATCACCGTGCTATTATGGATAATATGATTCAGCTTTACGCTCAATATAAAGAAACAGAAGAAAAGAAATCCATGGGATTTCGCATGACCGAATGGGATAAACGTCTTCTCAAATATGGTGATGAATTTGTTTCAGGAATGATGGATCTTTCAGTTAATATTCCTCTGGAAGAAGCTCTTGATCGTGGCTGGGAAATTTTGGCCGAATGCTTTAAAAAAGAAGAAACTGGAATTAAGTCAGAATTGATCGAAAAATACTGGCCCGATGGCACACCTGAAGTTTCTGAGTCTAAAGAAGAAACGGAAGAAGGTGGAAAAGAAGAAGAGCAAGAAAAGAGTGAAGCTGAAACCAAGGAAGAGAAATAATAAGTCAGGAAAGACTAATATATGGCTAAAATTCGTAAAACAAAAAACGAATTAAAAGCGCAGAAAGAAGCACTCGAGCGTTACGAACGCTTCCTGCCTACACTGGAATTGAAGAAGGCCCAATTGATTGCCGAGATCAAAAAGATCGATAAAGAAATCCAGGAAATTCGACAGCAGATGGAAAAAACAGAACGGGATATCCAGAACTGGGTTGCTATTTATTCGGAAGACATTGACCTCAATGATCTCTTTGAAGTCAAAGATATTATCACCGGTGAGGATAACATCGCTGGAATCGATATTGATATTTTTGAAGATATAGATATAGAAGTTGAAGATTACGATTATTTTAAGATGCCTCTCTGGGTAGATCGAGGACTGCAAGAGGTTATCGAGTATATTAAACACAAAGCCCGCATTGTTATTTTGAAAAGAACTAAGAAGAAACTGGATCGGGAATTGACAATTACAATGCAGCGCATCAATCTTTTTGAAAAGGTCAAAATACCGGAAACAAAGGATAATATCAGAATAATTCAAATCTACCTCGATGATAGACAGACTCAGGCAGTTGTGCGCGGTAAGATTTCAAAAAAGAAAATCGAGCAGAAAAAGGAGCAGGCCTCAGTATGATTATTCCAATGAAAAAGATCACCCTGTTTGTCAATGCAAACAGGAAAGAAGAATCGCTCAATAAATTGCGTGACTTTGGTGCTCTGCATGTAAAATATATTAAAGAACCCGTTTCCGAAGATATTTCTGCTCTTGAAAAAAAATTATCAAAAGCGGAAAATGCTCAACGGACATTAAATAATATTGAAGAAGAACCTCAGGAAAGAAGAACCACACCTAAAAAATCTGATGAAGTTGTTTCTGAAATTCTTGAAATAACCGAAGAAAAAAGTGACCTTCAGGAGCAATTACTGGAAGAACGTGGCAAACTGGCCTGGTTTGATATCTGGGGCAATGTCCAAAAACAGGATCTTGAAGATCTCAGATCAGAAGATATTTATGTCCGCCTTTATGAAGTCGATAATAAACGTCTGGAAGAACTCAAAGAAAATTATCCTATCTTTGTTATTGAGCAATCCAAAACTATAAGTTATATTGCTCTAATTTCTGATGATGAAGAAGTAAAATTGGATCAAAAAGAAATCATGCCGCCCCAGAAATCCAGACAGGAAGCTAAGGATTCCATTCAAAAACTGGAAAATCGCATCGACGAGATCAATAAAAAATTAGTGGATCGCAAAAACGATCTTAATAAAATTGAAGACTATATTGAAGAAATTGAGAAAAAACTGGATTATGCCCGGGTTTCCGAAGGTATGGACAGTGAATATTCCGTAGCTTTTTTACAGGGATTTTGTCCGGAAGAATTAATTGAAGATTTCAAGAAAAAAGCTGAACAGGAAAACTGGGGCTACGTAATCCAGGATCCTGATAATCCTAATGAAGTTCCCACAAAACTTAGCGATACAAAATCCAAAAAACTGGTCGAACCAATCTACAATTTTATGGGAACTCTACCGGGCTACACAGAATATGATATCAGTTCTTTATTTTTGATTTTCTTTGCTGTCTTTGTAGGCATGATTGTTGGAGATGCTGGATATGGTTTGATCTATCTGGGTTTGACAATTTTTGCTAGAAAGAAAATGCCTGAAGCTCCCAAAGATACATTCCATATGTTCTATATATTAAGTGGAGCAACGGTTATCTGGGGGCTTGTAACCGGGACAATTTTCGGTGTTCCCGCATTACAAGATATAGTCCCATTTAAATATTTGATAATAGACCCGATCAAAAATTTTGCTGAGGCCGATAATACTCCCCTTATAATGTTCATCACATTTTGTGTAGGAGCAGTCCAGTTGACCTTTGGACATATTATGCAGTTGAAACGTAATCTTGGCAGCCTTAAATCCATTGCCCATGTTGGCTGGATTGTGATTGTCTGGGCAATGTTATTCGTATCCGAACAGATAGTCTTAGGTGGTGAAGTGGTACAAGGCGCAGTAACTATGTCAATGGCAGGCTATGCAGTAGGAGCCGGATCAGTACTTGTTTTACTTTTTGAAAATTATGAAAAAGGCAAACTTTTCAAAGGTATGGCTCAAACTATAGGAAACTTGCCCATGGATGTTATTGGAGCATTCTCAGATATTGTCTCTTATATACGACTTTTCGCAGTTGGTCTGGCTACAGTAGTTATTGAACAGAGTTTTAATGCCATGGCAATTGGAGAAGGCATAGAATCAGTTACCGGTTTTATTATTGCTGCTATTGTTTTATTATTAGGACATTCTTTGAATTTGATTCTGGCTGTTATGTCAATTGTTGTGCATGGTATCAGGCTAAATATGCTGGAGTTTTCCACCCATCTGGGCATGACCTGGTCGGGAAAAGAGTATAAACCATTTAAAGAGTAATAGATAATTAAAAATTAATTGAAATAGTAATTAAAAGGAGTACAAGTTATGGGTGACATGAGTTTATCTTTGTCGATTGCAGCAATAGGTTCAGCTTTAGGGACTGGTATTGCTGGTATGGCCGCTATTGGTGCCTGGAAGAAAGCATTTGCACAGAATAAAGCCGCACCTTTTATTCTAGTTGCTTTTGTGGGTGCACCATTAACCCAAACAATTTATGGTATGATATTAAGAAATTCTATTCAAGATGCTGCCCTGGACATCGGTCAGGGTTACCAAATATTATTTGGCGCTATTGCTGGTCTTGCAATGGCTTTCTCCGCATTTATGCAGGGTAAAGCAGGAGCGAGAGCATCTGACGCTTTGGCTGAAACTGGAAAAGGTTTTGGTAATTATATCATGGTCGTCGGTATTGTCGAAACAGTCGCTCTTTTTGTCATGGTCTTCTGCATGACAGCACTGTAAAAAATAAAATTTGATAGATTTACAATAAAAATTTCTTAGTTGGCTAATACAGCTTGCTTAAATTTACAGGGCAGCTTTTATGTTGCCCTGTTTTCCATATTATAGGAGAGAGAATGAAATACAAAATTTTCTTGATAATTGTCCTAGTCCTGGCGCTCGCAATTGGCGCTGAAACAGCAGTTGACACCATGGGCACCCGCACTGAAATCGGTCAAAAAGCACCTCAGTTTTCTATGGATCCTCTTTCCAGTAAAAGTTTAAGTATGGCTGATCTAAAGGGCGAATTGATTCTTATCAACTTTTTTGCCACCTGGTGTAATCCCTGTATGCAAGAAATGCCTAGGCTGGAAAAGGAGATTTGGCAAGAATATCAAGATGATGGTTTACAAGTTTTTTGTGTCGGTCGCGAACATTCAGCAAAGGAGTTGAAAAAATTAGTCAAAGATAAAAATCTGACTGTACCGATTGTCCCTGACCCAGAACGTGAAATCTACTCCCATTTTGCCAGTAAATATATTCCCAGAAATATAATCATTGATCAGCAAGGTAAGATCATTTTTCAGGAAATTGGCTACAATGATGAAAAATTAGCTAAAATTAAGAAGATAATTACCGAAAAATTAAATGATTAAGAAAAATAGATAATACCTGTTGTGGGTCTTGATTTTATACAAAATTTTAAATAACCTAACAGACCCTGACAGGTGTTGAAAATGACAATTTGAGGTTCTATGAAAATTGTAATCGCATCAGGAAATAAGGACAAAATCGCTGAGATCAATGATATTTTTGAGGAATCTGATTTCATGTTCCTTACTCTTGATGATTTTTCTGATTGTCCTGAGGTCATTGAAGACGGGAACAATCTATTTGAGAATGCATTAAAGAAAGCGAAGGAAATTTCGGAATTCACCGGCCTGCCTGCAATTTCTGATGATACAGGACTTGAAGTTGATGCTTTAGATGGACGACCTGGTGTTTATTCAGCTCGTTATGCTGGAGAAAATGCTACTTACAGTGATAATGTTGATAAACTTTTACGTGAGATGAGTGGTATTCCCACTCCAAAACGTACAGCCCGATTCCGAACTGTTTGTGTTTTTTATAATGGTGAAAATATTGTTCACGCCGAAGGTAAAGTAGAAGGAAAAATTATCACTGCAAGGCGCGGGGATAAGGGCTTTGGCTATGATCCTGTTTTTTATATTGAGGAATGGGATAAAACATTTGCAGAAATGGATAAAGATGAAAAAAATGAAATTAGCCATCGGGGAAAAGCGTTTAAAAATTTACATGAGATACTGAAAAATAAACATCTAAAAAATATTGAGGACAACCTCACATAACACTGTTACATCTATTTTATAAACATACAATTAATCTGAGTTATTAATCATTTAAGTGGGCAATTGCCTTTGACAATCTAGGCTTGTCTATTTTTTAGTTTCTAATGTTAACTATGCGGGATAAATACCCAGCAATATTTAAAAGTAAATGTAATTCTACGAGAATAACAGGGAGTATTTTTTTAAATAACAGGAGTAGGAATTAAAAATACACCTTTAAAAATATTATCCATATTGGCCATCTTTATAATGGCCTTTAATATTACGGTTGCTCAAGAGGAGACAGAGGAACCCCAGGGGACAGCTTTCGCTCCTCATA
>DATGCI010000057.1:0-15262 GCA_035312185.1 bacterium | reverse complement strand
CCATTTTTTATTTAATTGGTGACGGTCGGCAGTATTGGCATCTGTGATACTCCAGCCAGTCAGATCAACCGGACTGCTGGTAAAATTGTAAATCTCTACAAATTCAGCGATCGGAGTGCCTTCTTCATAGGTTGTGAACGGAATAGCCATAAATTCCGAGATTACCAATTCACCAGGTAGATAGGATACATATATATCAAATCGTCGATAATTATTTTTCTTGTTTAGATCTGGTTGCCATACAATTGAGGCCTCACAGTGCGTGTATCCTCTTTTAAAGGGGCCAAGATCCAGGTCAAGCTGTTTGCTTTGGCCCGGCTGGATAGCAGGAATATCCGCTTCTCTAATCACATTATCCAGAGAATCTGTGATCAATATTTTGGCATCTTCAACCTGTTTGCGACCCTGGTTGACAAATGTAAAAGTGGTCGGAAAAGTATCATTTGTGTCGCCGGATTCTGTATAGATAAGGCTATCGATCCCAAGATCATATTCCAGAGGTGAGATACTGTTGAAATGACCGGGGGTAGCGCCTTTATCTGCTACTGATTTTTTCCAGGAATTGGGATCGGCAGAATTATATTCAGGTAAATATTTTTCCATGGAAAAACCGCGTTCCATTCCCCAATTTTCATCATAAAAAAGCGAGTCAATTGTCTTACCAGCCAGATCAATAAAGCTGATAGTATCAGAAACATTGGTCAAGCGAGGAAAATCAGGAGAAACAAGTATATTCATATCGACCGAGCCAAAATAGTCGTAAAAAGCACTGTCACCAGTCATTATTAAATATTCACCAGGCTCAATAAAAACATCTTTCTCAATTTTCCAGCCAAACCAGCTATTTTGAAAAGTCCAATCAACAATATTTATATTTTGAGAAGAACGATTATAGAGTTCGACAAATTCGACCTGCTGATCACCAGGATTGGTTATAAATTCATTGAGGACAAGCGACCTGGCAGGGTAGCTGACATTCAGGTCAGTATCCAATCGATTATTATGAGGATTATAATCTTTTTCAGCTTTCAATATGACAATATAGTTTTCTTTGCCTGGTTCTCCGCTGAATATTTTGCCCTCTACAATTCGGCTGGAATCGGGCTGCAATGATGGAATATTGCGTAATTCCCAGACTTTTTCTTCTTCACAGGGCAGGCTATCTCTGTTTTCATCTTTATACAGGATTATATCATAAGTGGATGAAAGATTAATGCCTTTGTTTATGGCTTTGACTTGAAAATTGAGTAGCTGACCTGATTCTACATTTTTCTGACTAAATTTGAAGCCTTCTTCATCAAGAGCAAGGTCGTAATCAAACTTAAGGATAGAATTATCTCGGCCTGGAGTAGCGCCCAGTGAATCCCGAGAACTGCCCCAATTGCTTTCATTTAAAGCCTCAACATAGGGATTTTTACGTTCCAGAGAAAGGCTTTCACCACCACCCCAATCGCTCTTGTAAATAATGTGGTCGAGACGATGATCAACAGCATCGCGAATGAAGATATTATCAGAAGTATTATTTAGAGAAGGAAATTCAGCAGATAAAATCACCTGGCCATCAAAATCGGGATAGGTCTGAAAAAGTTCAGAATTCGAAGCCAGGACAGCATAATCACCAGGCTCAAGTGTGTAAATAGAATCAGTAATTTTGCTCCAGCTTTTTGTTGCATCACTAAAGCTCCAGTTCTGCAAATTGACAGGACGGTTCGTTGTATTGAAAAGCTCGAACCATTCAGCTTCACCAGAAGCAGGAGAATACATGATCTCATTGATTACAACTGAGGCTTGTTGATAGCCTATTGCCAACTGCCCAGAATAACTATTATTATCAAGAGATTGATCCAGATCATGAATCACAGTAGCTGTATAATAATGAACACCTCCGGGAACGTCCGGAATCTGGAATTCTGCAACTGTTGAGGATTCTGATTCCAGAGTAATATTTTGCATTATTTCATTTTGGTAAAAGCAATTCGACAGAGAGTCAGTTTGATACACATTGATCAAAACATTATAATTAGAAATATTATCAATGCCTGTATTATAAACACGTACTTTTACTCGGGCAGTGTCCTGATCAAGAACAGGGCTATTATCAATCCACACCGAATCAATGGTCAGATCATAACGGCGCATAGCAACTGAGTTCATATATCCAGGAGTTGCGCCTTCATCTCCTCTAGATAATGACCAGTTATCAGCGGAATTGGAATACTTTTCAGGGCTATGTCTTTCTATTGATCGGCCCTTATCCATACCCCATTCGCTTGTATAAAGCAGAGAATCAATATAATTACCATCAGGTCCAATCAGAGCCAGCGAATCCTGACTATTATTCAAGGTGGGAAATGTACTGGCGATCATCAATTTTCCTGAAAAATCAGGATACTCATCGAGAAAGGATTCGTCAGCACTTATCACTAAATATTCTGCTGAATCCAGGAAAGCAATTTGTCGGGTAATATAATTAAGACTATTTTGAGAATCCTTAAACAACCAGTCCGACATATTAACTGTTGTATCGCTTACATTTCGAATTTCGAACCACTCCGGTGATCCGGAAACAGGATTGTACATAATTTCATTGATTAAAACCGACTTAGGGGGGTAACCTGCAATTACCTGTCTGATAACCTGATCGTTTTGATTATTTTGATCTTCCGGAGCAAAGATAGAAATTTGCAGATATCCGCTTCCTCCTGTTTTCAATTTCCAGGCTAGTGTATCCTTTATTGTGCCGCCAGAAGATAGTGTATCGGAATATTTTTTAGTCACAATTGGTTCTTGCAGGCTTAAGGAATCAGGAATTTGATTGTAGCGAAGTTCTACTTTCAGGCTATCAATTGACAAAAGACCGGTATTTTTAATTACAAATTCTGTAAAAACAGAATCACCGGCAGATATATGATCAGGAAAGACTCGCAAACTGTCATAAACAACCTTTAAATCGTAATCCTGCACCATAATTGAATTCTGCTGTCCAGGAGAAGCACCTTGAGAAGCCTCCGAGCTGCCCCAGTTTGAGCTCTGGTCACCAGCGGCAAATGGATTTCGCCTCTCCAATGAAAACCCGTCTCCGCCACCCCAGCTTGCAGAATATTCTAGCGAATCAATTGTTATTCCTGTATGATCTTTGATAATAACAGCGTCACCACTATTGTTGAATGATGGTAATGCGCCATCCATTGAAAAAATATTTATGCTCTCAGGCCAAAAATTTAAAAATGAAGAATCTTCAACCAGTACAACATAATCATTAGGTAAAAGATTGTAATCCCGATCAGGAAAATCATCGTAACCGACTGCATCAAAAATACGCCAGTTTTGTAAATTAATGGGGTAATTTGCTCTATTATATAGCTCTATCCAATCACTACCTTGATCCGGATCATACATGATTTCATTTATCACTACGCAGGTATCAGGATAAGAAATATTGATTGTAAAAATTTTACTATTATCAGATTGGTTTTGATCATCAGGATAATCGATTTGGGCTATTGCCTGAGCTCGATAGCTATTATTATTGACCAGCATCAGTTCCTGCGATAAACTATCGCCCTGGTTAAGATCAATTTCAGTCTGCAAACTGATTTCTTCGGATTGCAAAACTGAGTCCTGATTTTGATCAAGACCGCAAACTAATTCCGCAGCTGAGATCGATTTCAAACCTTTATTGGCCACCTCAATTCTGGCAAACAAAGTGTCCCCTGGAAAGGGCTGACCTGGCGCAACAAATTGAGCAGAAATAATTCCTGCATCAAAATCCCGGGGGGTAACACTGTTAGGTAAGCCGGGAGTGCCTTTGAGTTCTAAACTATTACTCCAATTATCTTCATTATTAGGTTCGGTTAATATAATTTTTTCGTCAGAATAGCCCTCTTCTTGATCGGGTGTGGTGGTATATTGAGTAAGAGTATCACCAACCACAGGATCAATGAGCAACAATTGATTAGGCGCTGAATTAGTCAATCCATTTGACCCAAAAGAAGCGCCTTCAATAGTCAGTAAAACAACAGAGTCGGGAATCATGTCATCATAGACAGTGGACTTACCCTCGACCAGATAACCATTATCCAGAACAACTGCTTTTTGGCCGGGATTGAGCAGATAATTATCATCAGGAGAGTACAGTTGATTTTCACTGCCATTAATTATTAAATGGGCCGGTTCATCAAGAGCAGTATTTTTGAGGAGAACAGGCGATCCACCAGTATTGGTAATTTCAATGAATTCGTCATAATATTCATTGGTAGCCGGATCAAACATTACTTCGCTAAATGTAACCTGACTCAAAAGGGCGTTTGCAAATCCTAAAATAATCAGTATAGATATTAAATATATTTTAAATTTTATGTTCATTTTATACTAAGTTTAAACTAATAACAACCAGAAAACAATATACTTAATATTCGAGAAGGATACAAGTAATTTGTAGTCTGAGATGAATTGGAAAACAACTGTTCCTGGATGTTTCAGATTTTTCTGAAAGTAACTATATCGATAATGGAATTTATTTGAATCAAAGTATTGCTTCTACGCGGCTCTAGGATCTTTTTGTGCCATTTTTTTTGCAAATATTTTACTTTATTTACATCGGCCATCAAAGATGTCTTGCTTAAAAAAAACCAATTTCACACCGATACGATCGAGAATTTATTTATAAAAAGATGGGTAATTATAGCACTATTCAAAACAAATATCTTGTCCTAACTCAGAAAAAAATATCCTTTCTCGCTGCGAAATTATTTCTATACTTCGAATATTACTTTTGCAATGTACTATAATTCTGATAAGGGCTGTTATTATATATCCCTGGCTCTGCTGTGAAAATTAAAAAGGGCAGAAGTCGGATAACTTCTGCCCGATTTGCTCTATTACTTTTGCAGGAGTTATTTTTAAAGCAATAGAGGAGGGTGTGGTTATGAAAAATTTAGTTCTAATTTAGCTTATGTTCTTGAATTTCTCCGTCAACCAATTTGACTGCTTTTTGCGAATATTTTGTAGCGCGAGGATCATGAGTGATCATCACAATTGTATTGCCATCTTTCCACAGGTCCAGGAAAAGTTGCATAATACTCTCTCCGGATTTTGTATCCAGATTACCGGTAGGTTCATCGGCCAGAACAATCTTAGGATGATTGACCAGAGCGCGAGCAATAGCAACACGTTGCTTCTGACCGCCAGATAATTCATTAGGTTTATGATCCATACGGTCAGAAAGGCCAACCCGGTCGAGGATATATTCTACTCGTTCTTTTCGTTTTTTACCTGACATACCAGCAAATAGCAAAGGCATTTCCACATTTTCATAGGCTGAAGCATAGGGAAGTAGATTAAAATTCTGAAATACAAAACCAATTTCCTGATTTCTAATTTCCGAGAGCTGATTATCATTGAATTTTTTTACGTTCTTTTGATTGAGTAGATAATCGCCATGAGTGGGTTTGTCCAGACATCCAATTATATTCATGAGAGTAGATTTTCCTGAACCAGAAGGTCCTACAACTGTCATAAAATCACCTTCATCAATTTGCAGATTCACTCCCCGCAGGGCTTCAACTTCAATTTTTCCTGTGTCATATATTTTTTTAATGTTCTGCATGTCTATCATAATTATCTCCTTTTATTCATAGTGTAATGCTTCTATTGGATCAACTGCAGCTGCACGGCGTGCTGGAAAATAGCCAGCCATTAATCCGACCAAGCCCAGAATTGCAGCCGTAATCAGGGTAACCTTCCAGGAAAATTCCGGATGCCCCAGAATCTGCATAGCCATACCTTCGGCAAAACCTTTACCACCACCTGATAATGAATTAATACCCCAAACAACCACGTAGGCCAATCCACCACCTAATAATCCACCGGTAAGGTCAATCAGCAGAGCTTCCATAATAAATTGTAATTTGATCAGTTTGGTCTTGCCGCCAATTGCTCTTTTAATACCTATTTCACGGGTTCTCTTTTTTACAGTAATAAACATTATATTAGCCACACCTACTCCAGCAATTACTAGAGTCAGAGCGCCTATTAATCCCATGAAAAAATTTATCCCTACAAATACTTTACGCATGACTTTTTGATTGCTGATTGTATCCCAGAAATGCAGGGCACTTTTATCATCGGGATTGAAACGGTATTTACTCCCTAAAGTAGCTTTGACCATATTATTTACATATTCAGAACGGTCAATTTTGTTGACCTGATATATAATGCGCGATAAATACTCATTCCCGTAAATTGTTTTGAAAGTGGTAGCAGGTATAACACCAACATTAACATCGGGTCCGCCATACATTCCCATTTGCATTTTATCCTGCATAACGCCGATAACTTTGAAAGGCAAGTCATCAATCATAATTGTTTTTCCGATAGCATCTTCATCGCCCATGAGCCGGTTTTTTAGATCATGGCCCAAAAAGACCACCCGACGACGATTAACAAGATCAGGATTGTTTATAAAACGGCCACCTTCCTGGGGAAAATGGGTGCGCATATTTTTGTAACCAATGGAACTGATGCCTCGAACTCTTTCATTGACCACTTTATCTTTATATTTATAAACCGTTCCATAGCTGTCATATTCTCCGGATATTCTGTCGATATCAGGAATGCGGCTTTTTAGGAGATCACAGTCAGCTTCCCGAAAAGATATATCCCGACCCTGAGGTAGTCCTTGATATTCCTCACCAGTCTGTCCTGCATAGAGAATTACAATATTGACTCCCAATCCTTTTCTAGATTTCATCATCTGGGTTGTGAGGCCCTGACCAAAAGATAGCAGAAGAATAATAGTCAAGGTACCCCAGGCGATTCCAGCCACAGTCATGATAATTTTACGGCGTTCTTTATTGAGTTCTCGAATAAAGAGTTTGATCAATAATAAATTTTTACCGATTTGGTTGAATATTTTATTCATTTCTGCTACTCATTGTATTCATTTTCATTATCCACTTATAGCCAGAACTGGGTCGAGATTAGAAGCTCTTCGAGCCGGTCCCCAGCCTGCTGCCAGTGTTATTAATATTATGATCCCTACAGTAATGGCCGAGATCAAAGGTTGCAATTCCAAAACTCCTACTGCATCCTGAATCGGAAGTTGATTAACGAGCAAAATCACGCCCAGTGAGATTAAGAAGCCAATTATCGTTCCAATTGCTGCAATAATAAAAGTCTCTACTAAATACTGAAACAGGATAACATGTTTTTTAGCACCTACTGCCCGCTTAATACCGATTTCAGTTGTACGCTCTTCAACAATTACATACATAATATTGGATATTCCAATACCGCCAACAATAAGGGTCATAACGCCTACAATTCCCAAAAATATATTGAAACCACCAAAGAAGGTATTGAGGAATTTTTCATTATCAGTGGTATCCCAGATGGAAAGAGCTTCCGTATCATCAGGGTGAAATCTATATTTGCGGGAAAAGGCCTGTTGAATTTGCTCTTTCATCTGATCTGTATATTCCACTTTATCGGCTTTACAAATAATTGTATCGATAAAACGATCACCATAAATCCCCAGATAGGTATTTTTGGGCATAAAAATTGAATCTTTATCCCGCCCATTATAGCTGGAGTTCTGTTGTTTTTCTATTAGCACGCCGACAACTGTAAAGGGCATTCCTTCAATGTAGAGAGTCTTTCCCAGGCCCTGCCCTTTTCCAAACATTTTTTCCTCAACGTCAAAGCCGATGAAAACCACACGTCGTCTTTTTTGTTCATCAATGGGATTCAAAAACCGGCCGCCTTGACGGGGTATCAAATTACGCATATCTGTAAATTCCGGCAGGACTCCACTGATCTGGAAAGATTGCTTTTTATCCCGGACACGAGTCGTGACAGTACTGGTGTATTGGGGGCTAATTTTGCCGACAAGCGGTACCTGTTGTCGAACAAATTCTGCATCACCATTATAAAAATGGATGTCTCTGCCTTTGGGAAATCCAGCATGGCTGATACTGGTTTTGCCAGCCCACATTATGCAGATGCTCTCACCAAGGCCATGCATAGCTTTGGAAGTATTGGCTTTGATAGCAAACCCAAAGGCTAGCAGCAGGATCACTGACACAGTTCCCCAGATAATTCCAAACAGGGTCAGAAAAGTTCTCAATTTTTGTTTTTTCAATTCTCGGAATATTTGTATTATATTTTTAAAAGACACTTTTCAATCCTTATTTGATTGTTTCGGGAGGTCTTTCAACTATTAAATCGCCTTCTTTCAGACCTGACTTTATTTCTGCATTGATTCCATCGCTGAGCCCAACTTTAACATCCTGTTTGTGCACTTTTCCAGTGGCTGTATCTTCAACTTCAACATAGCTACTATCATTTTTAAATGTGATCAATCTCTCAGGAATACTGAGGGCATCTTCGACTTTGTTTATGATGACTTTAGCATTGGCGGAATAGCCGGCTCGCAGATTGACATCTTTTTTATCAGTGATGACTAATTCAATATCAAAAACTGTAGCATTGTTCTCTTTGCGGGCTTTTGGTGAAATTCTGATGACTTTACCTTCTACACTTTTTCCGGGCAGAGCACCGATTTGGATTTCGGCTTTTTTGCCAACATTGATTTTACCAACGTCAATTTCATCAACAGTGCCTTTGAATATGAGATTATCCATATTGGCCAATGTGAACAAAGGTGTGCCCGGCTGATACGATGTGAGGGGCACAACCGGATCACCGATATCAACGAATTTTTCCAGAATAGTACCGGAAATAGGAGCACGGACAACTGATTCAACTTTATCATTATCTGCACCGGCATTACCTTTTTCCAATAAAGAGAGTCGGTCTTTACTTAATTCATAAGCGATCTCACTTTGGTTATAATTTAATTTGGTCTGTTCAAATACTTCCGGTGATATCAGATTTTTTTCAAGTAATTTTTTACGCCTTTGATAGGTTTTTTTGGCATTTTCATAAGATGCTTTTTTCATTTCCAGGTCGCGTTTGGCCTCTGTCAATTCACGAGGTGTAGGATCGGGAGTGATTTTGACCATTACGTCACCTTCCTCAACCTGATCGCCAACTTCAACAAATTTTTCTTTGACAATGCCGGGTATTTTGGATTTAACCTGAATATCGTTTTTGGGAGTAATTTCCCCAATAGCAATAGCTTCTTCTACAATAGTTTGCTTTTCAACCTTGACTGTATCGTAAGATTTGTCTTCTTTTTTACTACCTGTTACTATGAACCGAAAGCCAACGAAAACGACAACTATTACAACCAAACTGATTAAAACTATTCTACTCTTTTTCATAACTGCACCTATTCATTTTTATTTCGAAAACCAATTCTTTGATGCAAATTAAAAAACTTGGTTGTCATCAATATTGATTTTTTTTTGATAATTGGTAAAAAATCTGGTGATTTGGTTAATTATTTTGGCATAAAAAAGTAAAATACATCACAATTTTATGATCATCTTTTTTCTCAAAGCCCTCTATTTACAATTGAATTTTAATTAATTCCAGCGTATGATATAGACAGGAATAGAAAAATATAATTTAATCACTTTACAATATCTAATGTTCTACCATCCTGGAAATTCAGTTTATGGTAAAAGCTTGTAAAAGGTTTTGGAAATGAATAAAAAGGTCAAAAAATATCTTGCAAGACTACCATCGCCGCAAAAAGAAATTTGCCAAAAACTTCGAAAAATTATCCTAAAGACTTTTCACGATATGGAAGAATCTTTTAAAAATGGTGTCCCCTGGTATGAAGATAAGTTCTACATTGTAGGGCTAAAAGATCATGTTAATATTGGATTTTCAATCAATGGTCTGTCGAAAGAGGAATTGAATATTTTTGAGGGCCAGGGTAAATATATGCGCCATATAAAAATCTATTCCATTGATGAGGTCAATGAAGAACAAATCGTAAAATTACTCAAAATAGTAAAATAAATAACAGATGAACATTTAATTCTGATTCTCATCTTTCCTTCATAATCAGTACCATAAAATTGTCAGACTGGATTATAAAATTTCAAATCAAAGGAGGTTTGAAGCTATGAAACTATATAAAATTCTAACAATTTTTTTAATTTTTACATTGCCTTGCTTATCTCAGATTAAACCAACCACTAGTGCAGGAATGGGCTACTCCCTTTATGGCACAAATAGATTGGATATTGAAGATTTAAACACCAGTTTGAAAAATAATGGCTACACCAAGTTTTCGACAAATTTTTTCTGTGTTGGTGGTGGCGGTCATGGCCTAATCAATGATAAATGGATCATCGGTGGTGAAGGTCAAACTCTACTTGGTGAAGATAAAGTTCGCGGTAATTACAAAAGTTCTATTTACGCTGCCTCCGGATTTGTTAATCTTGGCTATATTGTCTATGAGCTCAGTGGTCTGAAAGTATATCCTCTTATTGGAATAGGTGCCGGTGGCCTGAATTTTTCAATTTCTCAAGATCTAAATAGTCTTTCCTTTAATGAAATCTTAGATGATCCTGAACGGAGTGTTCAAATTTCAACCAGTGAGTTTCTCATCCAGGTTTCCTTAGGAGTTGATTATCTTTTGACCTTAGCTCAAGACGAAGATGGCCAAGGCGGCCTGGTTTTTGGGCTTCGAGCCGGATACTGTTTATCACCTTTTCAGAGTGATTGGATGATGGGCGATCTGGAGATTTCAGGAGCACCAGAAACTGGCATGACCGGGCCCTACATTAGATTTATGTTTGGTGGCTTTGGTGGAAATTAAGATAGCTTTTACCTTTAATTATTTAATAAATTGATAAGCAAATAATGATCTGACTGGAGAAATTTTCTTCGGTTAGACGCCCAAATTCCTAGCCTATTTTTATAATTAATTTGATTATCAGGATTTTATTCATAAAATTGTAGAACAATTCATAATCAATGAAGGGGAACCTTAGCTATGAAAAAATTATCCCAAATAATCCTGATAATCTTGCTTGCTTTCACATATATTTTTTCTGCTCAGCAAAAGTGCGATACTCTGGCTGGTAATACCTATCATTATACATATATTGACACTGCCGCTCCTCTTAGTATCCATATTGTTGAAGTCGATCTAACCAATCCTAATATCGAGATTGTTTCACGTATTGCTCACTCAAAAATATTTGGCAGACAGACCACCTCCCAAATGGCTCAAGAACTATCGAAACAACAAAATGTTCTGGCTGCTACCAATGCCGATTTTTTTAAGAAAAATGGACGCCCAGTAGGCGCTCAGGTTATTCAGGGACAATTGGTAAAAAGGCCTTTTCCCCGTTCTGTTTTTGGTATCACAAAATCAGGACATCCATTTATAGATATAGTTGATTTCAAAGGCAATATCTTTTTAAATAATAATGAAATAGAAATAAATAGAATTAATCTAGCCCAAAAAGATGACCAATTGATTTTGTATAATCGGTTTCGAAGTGATTCTGTTCAGGATCTTGACTTTGATTGCCAGGTGGCAGCACGATATATAAATGCTCCTGCCATTAATGATACCGCTCTCCTTGTTATCCGGGACAAATGGAACACGGACTCCCTTGCAGAATCAATACCTTCAAATGAGATCTTATTATCTGCCCGAAATACCGGTGCTGATTTACTAAAACAAAATGTTACAGTTGAAGACACAATTAAAATGTTATTAAGTTTGCCGCCGATCAAAAACAAAATTCAGGAATTAGTAGGTGGTACACCAAGTATAATTAACAGTGGAGAAGTGCAAATCGATTATGAAAAAGAGGATATTCCGGAGTCCTTTAGTATCACCCGGCACCCTCGCACCGCAATCGGTTTTAATCAGGAGGGCACGAAATTATTCCTATTTACAGTTGATGGTCGCCAGGAAGGCCATAGTCGGGGCATGTCTTTGCCAGAGCTGGCCAATTTTATGTTAAAATGGGGAGTTTACGAGGGTGTAAATCTTGATGGCGGAGGTTCAACAACCATGTTTGTGAATGATCGCATCATCAATAGTCCATCCGATTCTACTGGTGAGCGTCCTGTCGCCAATGCTCTTTTGATTCTCCATAATAACCGTAATTGATTATTATTAGCATATTATCGATTAATTTTAAAGCAAATTACTTACAAATATCCCGCTCTTAAAAAACACTTATAGCAATTTTCAAAACAAATGCCCTATCCTAAATCAAAAAAACCCTCTCTCGTAGCGAAATTGATTTTCGCAGCGCAATTGTTTGAAAATATATGTGTTTGATTTATTTAAAATTTCTGATAGTAGAATTAAATTTATTTTTTCCCTTCTGACAATCACCTTTACACAGCCCTAAAGCAAATTTGATTTAATGTTTACTATCCATATTAATTCATAAGAATATTGAGGCATATGAACTGATATCTTAATTATTACTTGTGCTTTTGAGTTGATTTAAAGCTATATTGGCGGGCTAAAATTGTATCTGTCTAAATTCTTACCAAAAATTTCACTACAATTAAATTACTTCTTCCCTCGATAAGGAATCCTGCAAAGAGAATAAAATATATCCTGTTTTTGGTCATACCATCGTTCAATAATCACTGAATTAGCAACAGCAATATCAACCGACTGTCGCATTATTTTTCTCTCATCTGTGTAACCGTCTGTATGTTTTTTAGTCCGAATTGCTGCTGTATTAATTTTAAGGTTTTTACAGGCGTCAAAGCGGGCCAGTTCGTCAGCATCATTCCAGCCATTTTTCCAGAGTGAGTAATTGGCCACCATACCGATTCCATAGACATAACCTGTTTTGTCAGGTAACTTTTCTATCCAATCCGGTCTTGCTCCCCAGCCTATGATACTAGAATTAATATTTTCACGCAAAGGAAAGAGAGACAATAGAACATAATAGCGATTATCAATAAAGGCTGAATCAACCACACTGCTTGTGGTATCGACATAGGCCAGTACATTTTCATAATAAATTTGTTCAAAGGTAGGTTGAAAGAGTCGGTAAAAACCATCAGACATTTCCTGAACTTCAAAAATAAGCCGAATGCGGATTTGCTTTGCCATAGTTTTGCGGGCCTTATGGATAGCTACTTTGCGGTCTAACTGGCGGTCGCTATAATTACCCGTCATTCCTACTGAGATTATAGCAGAATTTTCCTGCTGCGGCAAACTTTTAAACCAGGAAGGAATCTGTCCCTGACCTATCACAAATTCCAATAATGTAATGAGAACTACAAAAATTGTTTTTTTCATGAGGTAAAAGGCTGTATTCTACAAAAAAGCAAAATACAGCCTTTTTTTAATTTCTACTGATTTTTCATGCTTTCCAGTTTATCAATCTCTTTCTCTAATTCATCAAAAGACATATTGGCTTTTGCTTCATTGTAAAGCGCTTTTTGGTGACGAGCAGCTTTTTTGGTTTCATTGATAAGAGAATTCAGGTCATATTTTGCAAGAGAATAAGCATGATAGAGAGAGCCTTCAGTTTTCATTTCTCTTCTATCAATTTTGCAGCCTTTGAGAACATTATTGGCTACTTGTTTACTGACTGAGGAGGTGAACTCCAGAGCTTCAGCCTCTTCACCGATTCCACTTTCCTGCATGAAATTTTTGAACATGCTGGAAACTTTAATTTCGATAGTACGGGCTACAGCATCTCTTGCGCGAGCATCAGCAGCTTCTTTTGCCAATCCCATACTATGCTTGGCAGCATCACCAGCTTCATAAATAGCATCTTCAGCCTGAGGTGGATTTAGATACCAAGGTGGTATATCACCCATGTCAGCCTTCTTAGGTCCGCCACAATTCATGAGCATTAGAGCCAGAGGCAGCATCAAAGCAATTACGAGTACTTTTTTCATAATCTCTCCTTTAGATTAATAAATTAAAATTTCACTAACTTGCTTTATTTAGAAAGGATACAAATTCATCCCTTTTTATCCTGATTCTTTGCAGGGCAATATTGCGGGCATCACTTTTTGATTTTTTGGACAACCCTTTTCCCTGAATTGAATAGGACGACAGGACATCTCCTGATTTTTTATTTAATAGATTAAAATTGACATCAACTTCTACCAGATATTGTGTGCCAAATGGTGAGCTGATCTCCCGTTCATTGACAATTTCATGGTCAATTTTTATTAAAAACGGCGCCTGAGAGTCGATTTCAAAACCACTACTAGTTACAATATTCTTAATTTTACCAGTCAGCGCAGCATATTCCGATTGGCCTTGATTAGTAAGTGCAAATTTGAGATCCGGTGTTTCGATTTTATAATTGACTTCAACTTTTGATCTAGAAAGCATATCCCGCATTTCTGCAGGCAAGATATCAGGAGCCAGCTGAATTTCAACACTGCCATTATTACCCGTCATACCTGTAGCTACAGCTTTTATCCGGAACCCTACACTACCATCACTTTGAGTGCGTTTTTCTTCAATGGGATCACCATTTTTATAGCGAGCTAAAACAGGAAAATTATTAACCCCTACAAGACCGGAGTCTCCATTATAAACGACCTTGATTTTTACATCCTCAGGTAGATACTGACCGCTGGCTGCTGTTTGGCTATTCCCGGATAGCATTTCCAGATCAAGTTTCGTGATTATATTGCGCATTTCAGTAATGACTTGTGGGCTGGATATGACTTCTTCTTCCCTATAGTTCATACCAGTCAATGAAACCAGCAGCTCATTTTTAGGTGCATAATCTTCAACTAATGCGGAGGCCTTTTTAAAATTCTCAAAAGCATTCAAAATCTGGCCATCTTTTACATTTTTACGGGCTGCTGTTAGCAAATTATCGCTTTCTTCTAAAATCCTATCAATTTCCGAACGTATTGATTGAAAGTAATTATTCTTATTCAAAACTGCAAGAGCATAAAATTTATTATCGGATTCTTCCAGATCTCCAATTTCTATTCCGGCCACTGTGGCGTCAACGGATGACTTTGTTTTGGAAACTACACTGGAGGATACTTCCCGTGTTTTCCCCGTAGCCTCTTCCCTCTCTTCGGTAGTTAATTCCGATTCTATTGTGACCTTTATTTGTTTAATGAGATCAGCCCGGGCTCTTTCTACAGCCTGATCTCGAGTTTCAGCAATTCCTACACCGGTAAAATATTGTTGAGAGGGAAACTTGTAATGTTCGCCAGTGACCCAATCCGGAACTTTAGCAAATACAACTGCACTCAAAACAGTTAGTAAAATTATTGCTCTATAAATTTTTGACAACATTATTTATTCCTTAATAATTGGGTTCAATTTTTAATAATATTAATTTGCCGGTCAGGGTTACTCGTTCAACATCTC
>DATGCI010000056.1:0-6315 GCA_035312185.1 bacterium | reverse complement strand
AGCTATGGCCACCATCATCTG
The DNA here is from genome assembly GCA_035312185.1 of bacterium. Taxonomy (GTDB): domain Bacteria; phylum Fidelibacterota; class UBA2242; order UBA2242; family JAFGTP01; genus JAIPHI01. Next base: position 6,294 of record DATGCI010000056.1, on the reverse strand, counting down.
TTCTGACCAAACCACCATACCAGCCTGAAGCCCAGCCATAATCTCTGTCAACAAAACAAAGCGAAGTTATAATGCTGATTCCACTCAAATGAGCTGTCCAGGTTTCGCCTCCATCAATAGTTTTTAGAATATTCATGTTGCTTCCTGCAGCCCAGCCGTGGGTACTATCGATGAAAAATATAGTGTTCAGATCTGTGGTAACTCCGCTGGTTTGCGATATCCAGTTTTGCCCTCCATCTCTGGTTTTTAGAATTTGTCCATCCATCCCGCAAGCCCAGCCAATACTGTCATCAATAAAATAGAGAGAGATTAAATAATTTGTTACTCCGGTCGTTTGCTGATCCCAATCTGTACCACCACTACTTGTGTGAAGGATTAATCCACCGGACCCAGCAATCCAGCCCTTATCATTATTTACAAAATATATGGCATTTAGATTTTCATAAACACCACTTGTTTGCTGTTCCCAGGATTCTCCGCCATCTGTTGTTTTATAGATAATATTTCCGAATCCCTGCGAACCTATTACCCAGCCGGTATCTTGATTTATGAAATAACAGTCAGCAAGATTTCGGGCTTCATCAGCGAAAGATGGAGTTTGTATTTGCCAGTCGTTCCCTCCGTTGGTAGTATGGAGAAGGGTACCCCAGTCTCCGACAACCCAGCCCGTGTCATTATCAATAAAGCAGGAATTATTCAATGTTACTGCTGTTCCTTTTGATAATGACTGCCATTCCCGGCCACTGTTGATTGTTCTGAAAATATTAGCTGATATTTCATTTTCATCAATTTGGCCGATAGCACCTACTGTCCAGGCTGCGGCTGTATCACTACAATCAATAGCATACAGCAGATTATCAGTGTTTATATTCTGTTTTATCCATTTTTTTCCTGTGTCGATAATTTTATAGACAACTCCGTGTCCATTGTAATCCCAGCCGGATGCCCATCCAACACATGTGTCAGCAAGACAAACTGATTCCAGAGTTTCATCAACTGACTTAGGAGTCCAGCTTGTTCCCCTATCCTCTGTCAGTAATATTTGCCCCTGATCTCCAACAATTATCCCAAAGCCATTCTCAGTAAATGAAATAGAATTAAGATTTTTGGTTGTGCCACTATTTTGGGCACTCCAGGTTTCGCCTCCCTTTGTTGTAGCCAGAATTGTTCCCGAATTTCCGACAGCGTACCCACTGTCCTGATCTAAAAAGTAAACCGACTCTAAATTATTGGTGGTGCCACTATTCTGAAGAGTCCAGGTGCTCCCGGCATCTGTAGTTTTTAATATAGTTCCGTTTGCACCCACAGTCCAGCCTGTGTTTTCATCAATGAAATAAATATCGAATAAGGCATTAATTGTACTGCTGTTTTGCGATTCCCAGCTCAGTCCACAATTATAAGTAAAAATAATCTTTCCATTTGCTCCTGCTGCCCAGCCTAAATTACCAACAAAGAAAATAGTGTATAATTCTCCGCTAATTTCCCTGGCATAATGAATAATATCCCAATTATTACCACCATCAGTTGTTTTAATAATGGTTCCCGGACTTCCGACTGCAATTGCGGTATCTCTACTAAAGGTAAAGACGTCGTGTAAACCATTTCCCTGGGGTAATGGATTCTGCCAATTTATTTTCGGTTGAGATCGGCCAATATTATATACAGAAAGGATCAAAATGGAAGTGAAAAATATTTTTAATTGAATGATTTGAAATCTGTTGATTAAAAACATACCTCCCTCCTCTAATATTTACTTTGAACTAATATTTGTCTGTATCCATAAATTAGAATATAAATTTATATATGGATGTAAAATTGGGTGCAAGTCTGCACGTAAGTCGGTTAGAAAATGACTTCTAAAGAGAATAATAACACCCATAAATACCACCTGCTACAATAAATGCTGATTGAAAATTTATTTTTCTATTTTATATATTAGTTTTAAAATAATTATTTTGCAAGGGTTTATGTGGATTAATCCAAAACGTAGAGAATTTGCAATATTTATTTAAAGAGATTTTTAGGCTATGTTATGATTTTATTATATAATGTAGTTTTATGGACAGAGGTTGCCAGTTTTTGCATGTTTTCAAATAATCAGCAGGTGTATCAGACCTGTATTTATTATCGAGATGTTTGTTTCAAAAAAAAGCCCCGGATATTTTCATCCGGGGCATTGAAATTCTATTGCAATTATTGCAAAAATAAGTTGTTTAAATATCCAGATTCATTAATAATATATCTGAATTACTGGCCTTCTTTTTGAATCAATTCTATAGATTGGTCAGTTTGATTTCCAGCAATAACTTCTATATCGTTTATCAATGTGCTGTCGTAGTCAGCTTTGTAAGCGCCTAAAGTGTAAGTTCCTTCAGGAATTCCGATCAAGGTAAAAGCGCCTTCGGAATCACTAAAAGTCGTAGAGATCACACTATCTTTTTCCACCCAAACACTGGCATCAGCTATAGGATTGTCTTCACTGTCAGCAACGGTTCCAACAACTCTCCCGGCAGTTGAAAGATTTACCACTCTTAGAACTGGCCTGAAAATGAATCCTCTAATACCGGCCGGTGAATCAGCATTGCCCTGGACTCGAAAAGATTTACTTACGTCAACATCGATCAACAATTCTTTGGTAAGCCCCCCTTCTACAGTAATGTCGGGCTCAATGAACAGTTTTAAGCCTGTTTGAGCACTGCTGGGAATCTTGAGATCATACTTTGTATCATTATCCAGAACAACCTCGGCATCTTCGATATAGAGGCGAACCAGGTCATAGTTGCCTTCTGTAAGTTCAATATTCGTCAAAGTTTCAGTAACACCATTGCGAAGGTCGAGAAGATTGTAGTTCTGGGTCTCTTCAGAAACAGTGATAAAGGGATTTTCTTCTGTTCCCTTTTCTCTGATCTCTATTTTGTTAATGGTAATATTGGCCTGCTCCACAAATTCTGCTGGAAAAGGATCATCTGTCAGCTGAATAGCCAGGCGGCCTGTATTGTCTCCACTTCCAGTTGAATTATCACAATTGAAAAACATACTAATACTCAAAAGTCCAATTAATCCTATGGAAATGATTTTTATAATTTTCATATTTACCTCTTTTTTGTTAGAATGGAAAAGAATCTAGGGATAATTACTTAGATTAAATGTGATTTCACTCACAGGCTAATAAATATTAAAAAAAATAAGAAAGTTTCGATAAAAATCCATAGTCATGAGAGATTTTGAGAATAGAGAAGGAGTAATTTATGGGACTCTGATCAAATAAGATAATGAAGGAATAGAGAAAGAAACTGGAACTGATTCATTTTCCTTCTTTTACTCTAAATTCTTATAAAATTTGTAATTTAGCTCTAAGAAGCTTAATCTTATTACAGTCTGGATTTTAATTATCAGATGAGTAATTTAACGGAGGAGGGAAAAGACCAAAATTAATCCATCAATATATTTTCTCAAGTCTGAAGTTAATTTTATTAGGGTTCCCTTTGACAAAGTATTTGCATAATAAAATTAATAAATTATTGTGATATCGCTCTGATTAAAAGGCATGAAAATGTTAAACTTTAAATTGGCACTTAAAAACATAATCGGTGCAGGGACAAGAACCTGGTTGAATGCAATTGTGCTCTCGATTGTATTTGTATCAATGATCGCTCTGAATGGTATTATTGAAGGTATGAATAATTCAACGACCAATAATATGAAAAATACAATTTACGGCGGTGGCCAATTTTGGCATAAAAATTATGATCCCTACGATCCCCTGACAATCGAAAGCAGTCATGATCGACCAGCGCCTCAGCTTCAAACCATTATCAAAAAAGGTCTTGCAGAACCTATTCTGATCATCCAGGGGGCTCTCTATCCCCATGGTCGAATTAAAAATATTCTGGTCAAAGGCATTGACCCCGAGCAGAAGATTCTGGATCTACCTGTTGAAAAATTGTCAACCAATTCAGAATACATTCCTGCGGCGATCGGTACTCGCATGGCTAAAAAGTCACATCTGGAAAAGAATGACATAGTGACTGTTAGATGGCGAGATCAGAATGGAACCTTTGATGCCGCTGATGTAAAAATTGTTCAGATAATGAATACAATGGTTCCGACAGTTGATAATGGTCAGATCTGGGTGCCTTATGAAAGAATGCAGGAAATGATGGGGACAACAAATCAGGCAACAATTATTGTGGTCAAACAGGAGTTCATTCCTGGTCTTCGGCAAGCGGGAGTATGGAAGTTTCGTTCTCTGGAATATTTATTGAGAGATATTGAAAAATTAAAGTCTGTTCAATTTGTGTCCTATGCTTTTATGTACTTGTTGTTGCTTTTTATGGCTTTACTGGCTGTCTTTGATACTCAGGTTTTATCCATATTTCATAGGAGAAAGGAAAACGGCACTCTGGTTGCACTAGGTATGGATAAAAAACAGGTCGTCTCGCTTTTCACCCTGGAAGGATCAATGTATGGAATTCTCTCTTTGATAATTGGTGCAATCTATGCCACTCCTTTGTTGATCTGGACAGCCCGAAATGGAATTAAATTGCCCGAGGAAACCGGTGATTTTGGTATGGCCATATCCACGACTTTATATCCTATATATGATTGGAAGATAATAGTAGTTTCAAGTCTGGTAATGCTTATTTCTGTTAGTGTCGTAAGTTATTTTCCTGCTCGAAGGATTTCGGATCTTGAGCCTAGAGATGTACTGGCCGGGAGGGATAATGTTTAAATTTCTGGTAAAAGGTGTTTTAAGAGATAAACACCGGAGTTTATTCCCTGTAATTATTGTAAGTGTGGGAGTTGCGATTTCGGTTATAATGTACACCTATATTTTAGGATTCATCGATGATATGACCCGTACAAATGCAATCTATGATACCGGCCATGTCAAAATAATGACCAGAGCTTACCACGAAATTTCGGATCAAATTCCTAATGACCTGGCATTAACAAATTCCGATTCTTTGATCAATAAATTGGAAAATTTATACCCGGAATTGGATTGGGCCCCACGAATCAAATTTGCTGGTCTGCTGGATATTCCCGATAAAGAAGGTGCAACAAGAGCTCAGACAACAGTTAATGGTCTGGCTATGAATCTTCTGGGCAAAGATTCCAGAGAGAGAAATAGGTTTAAGCTTCATCAAGCTTTGCAGAATGGGCATCTACCTGAAAAGCCGGGCGAAATTTTGATTCCGGCATCCATTGCTAAAAACATGAATGTTGAAATTGGTGATGTGGCTACTTTGATCAGCTCTTCTGCCCGGGGCGGTATGGCTATTTATAATTTTCGAATAGCCGGTACAGTTGAATTCGGTGTCCAGTTTCTTGATAGAAATACTATTATCGCTGATATTTCGGACCTGCGATATGCTTTAAATATGGAGAATGGCTCCGGAGAGATATTAGGATTTTTCGAAAATGATCTGTATCGCTCTCAAAAAGCCCACCAGATAAAAGATCAGTTTAATGAAAAATATTCTGTGGAAGGTCGGGAGTTCTCACCACTAATGTTAGCCCTCGAGGATCAAAATAATCTGGGGAACCTGCTAAGAATTTCAAGGCTGGAAGCCTATATAATAGTTGGAGTATTTGTCTTTGTAATGTCGCTTGTCCTCTGGAATTCTGGCCTAATGTCGGGGATCAGGCGCTATGGAGAAGTCGGGGTTAGAATCGCGATTGGCGAATCCAAAGTACGAGTCTATAAGGAGATGTTAATTGAAACAGTTTTGATAGGATTGTTTGGATCCATAATAGGTCTCATTATTGGCCTGGGAGCTTCATTTTATCTTCAGGAAGTTGGCATCAATCTAACAGGAATGATGAAAGACAGCACATTTTTAATGTCCACAGTTTTGCGAGCCAAGGTGACTCCTGGCGCCTACTTTATTGGTCTGATTCCAGGATTATTAGCCACAGTGATCGGCAAAGCTATGGCCGGAATAGGAATATTAAAGCGCGAAACAGCGCAGTTGTTTAGGGAGTTGGAGGGGTAGAGCAAATATCAAATTTATTATCAGGATTTTTAAATTTCTAGAAAGTCACCACATCAATAACTAATTTTATCCAACACCCTCTCCTCACAAAACAACCTTCCCAATGTCGAATCTCTCAGAATCTTTTGAATTTTTACTGTTTTGCCATTTAGCAGAATTTCATCTTTGACCAGGCGAATTCCATGAGAATAGTCCACCCAGTCATCATAATGCCCTCCATAAACTGGCTGAATTGGTTTGCCGATATCCTTGTGCCAGCCGTAGATGACAACATTTTTAGGCTGGTTTTTGATAG
>DATGCI010000055.1:0-2170 GCA_035312185.1 bacterium | reverse complement strand
AAAAGAAAGATAAATACTAGGGCGGAAAGAAATTTCACTTCAGACCTCAAATTTTCACACTTATCTATTAAAATATAATTACTGCATTGTTTTTGTACAAGAGCTATTGGTATTAATTAAAAAAATGAGCCTGCTTTTTACGGCAGGCTCATAAAAATTATTATTTATAAAGGTTTAATATTTCATAGTATTTTCAAAAGTCCGTTCTTCAACTTCGACAGGATGTTCGATTATTTTGTTGGCTAGCTGTCCATCCTGTTGGACTATGTCAAAGGAGTCGTACAATTCTCCTGAAGCAGTATAGGCTCTAAATTTCAGAGTATCGTGAGTAACACTAACTGTCTGGTAGAGTTGAGTGTTCTCTGCTGCTCTTTTCATGACTCCATTCATTGGATCCCATTTTGTATCGCGCATATTGTACATTTTGCTACCACTTACAGAGTTGACATATACAGTTCCAGTTTCCCGATCGCGAACATTGACTCCTTTTTTAATATTTTTTGTTCTTCCTCGAGCGTAGGTATGGTCGTGACCTTGCATTACAAGATCAACTCCATATTTACTATAGATTGGTTCCCAGGCGGCTCTTAATTCCTCATTATTGCGGCCTTCACCAGACGAGTAAATTGGGTGGTGATGGGTAGTCACAGTCCAGCGATTAGGATTATCCTTGAGAATTTTCTCCAGCCATTTGCTTTGTTCATCAATTTTACGATTGGAATTCAGTGCAATAATCCGCATACCTTGGTAATCAATATAATAGGCAGTTTCTTCCAAGCCTTCCGGTCCATTAATAGGAAATTCAAACTGTTTACGCCAGTGAATAGATAAAAGGCGTGGATCATCTCTATTATCAGTGTATCGCCAGTACTCATGATTTCCGGGAACTGCTATGTTAGGAATCATACTTTGAATAAAAGACCCGGCTAGATTCCATTCTCCCCATTCTTCGTTGCGGTGAGCATGATTGACAAGATCACCAGCGTGGATTATGAAAGCAGCATCTGATGCTTTTCCAAAAGCGGCTCGAATATCGCGTGACCAATGGGATAAAATATCAGTTTGCGCGTCACCAAGATAGATAAACTGAAAAGGCTTTTCCTGTTTACATGCTGTTTTAATCTGGAACCATTCACTCCATTTACCATTTGCACCAACTTTATAAGCATAGAGAGTATTAGGAGCAAGATTTTTGAAAGTGGCTGTATGGTAATTGGCTTTGACATCTTCGCCAACGCGGTCTGCTTTTAGGTTTTGAACTTTGGCTTCAACTGACTGTGCATTCAAATGAAATTTAGGTGCATCTTTAGCCAAAGCGATCATTGCCTGTCCTTCAGTTATACTGGAATCTGTTCGCCAGGTAACATTAAAGGAGGAAGAGGGATCCTGATTCCAGGTAGCAACAATTCGGTCGGGATATTGAGTTGGATATTCTCCGGGTTTACCTGCTTTACTCTGATGGGCAGGACTACAATTCTGAATAAAAAGAAAAAATGCTAAAATTAATATTACTGGAATGACAATCAGCTTTCTTCTCATAATTTGGCCTCTTTGTTTTTGAAAATTAATTTTTTTATACACTTTTGATTAATGGTCTGCAGCTGGTGAGATTTAATATTCAATATCTTCATCCTGATCTTTATATCATATCATTAAGAAGCAACTCGCATTTTAATGAGATTTTTGGTCTTATTCAAATGAAATCTTGTTTAATAAAATTTAAAATTAATCACAGATCAGTTATTAGATACTGAGAGGTTTTAAAAGTTACCGGCTTTAATATAAATATAGAAGGGAACAAAATGTATAATGTAAAATTAATAATTTATAATGATTTAAGTTCATATTTCATCTTTAACTGCTTCTGTCCGAATAATGAAACAGCTCATATTTGATGAAAGCGATGGATAATAGAAATTTTAGTCACTCTGCTGAATTATTTCTTTATACAAACGATAATTGAGATCTGCGCCTGTAATTCCAGTATGTTCCTCAGGAGTATGAGGCTCGTCGGGAATTGAAAAATATTTGCTTAATTTCTGGCCATGCAAGGAGCGGATACCATTAGCCCAGGCCATAGAAGGTATATCGAGAACATAATAATAGTATAGCTCACGCCAGCTTTGATCTACAGATCGAAAAAGGTGGTCAATAAAGGCCGTGTCAAACT
>DATGCI010000054.1:0-2279 GCA_035312185.1 bacterium | reverse complement strand
GGTAAAATGAAAATTGAATACAGTTATATCAATGTTGTCGATCATCTTCAATTTATCATTAATATTTTCAAGCCTAAAGCCGCCAATAAAAACCTGCGTATGGAACTCAATATTGATCCTCAATTACCTGCCGAAATTTTTATCGATAAACAACGGCTGAAACAGATTCTTTTTAATCTGGTTGGAAATGCAGTCAAATTTACAGAAGAAGGTTATGTGAAACTATCAGCCCGTCTTGCTGAAAATAAAAATGATGGTCTCGATATAATTTTTGCTGTCGAAGATAGTGGTATTGGTATCCCATCTGATGCGCAGGATATAATTTTTGATTCTTTCCGCCAGAAAGAAGGCCATGATACCAGGGAGTATGGAGGTACTGGACTGGGGCTAACGATTACCAAAAAATTAGTCAATATGATGAGAGGTGAGATTTCTGTTGAAAGCGAACCCGAGAAAGGCAGTGTTTTTACTGTTTTGTTTAAAGATGTGGAATACAAGCAAATAATAAAGGAAGAAGAGCAATCTAGTAACCCTTCTGAGTTGTTCTTCGACAGGGCTCGAACAATGGTTGTAGACGATAATGACCTCAATCGTGATATGCTCTCAGAGATTCTGAAAAATGAAGGATTAGAGGTCGTTACAGCAAAGAATGGAAAAGAGGCTATTCAGATTGTTAAAAATGAGCAGCTGGATCTTATTTTTATGGATATTAAAATGCCAAAAATGAATGGTATTGATGCCACTCATGAAATAAAAAATTATCAAAACGGATCACCTTTGCCTGTGATTGCTTTTACAGCAAAAAATGATCAGGAGTTTGATAGGCAGAAACTCGATCAGGTTTTTGATGAATTCCTGCGTAAACCTTTCCCCAAAAAAGCATTAATGGAAATATTGAAAAAATATCTTGCCTATGAATTAAGATGATTTTTTTTGCGGATTATCTTAGTCTGTATAGTACTTCGCAAAAGTTATGCTCAATATCATTAATTGGAAATCTGCCGAAATATTTACCAAGACATTTGTTTTGAGAATAAATAATAAAAAAGCCCTCAAAAATAATGAGGGCTTTTAATATGGATATTCAAATAGTAGTTACTTTTTGGCTTTTTCCTGACGGTACTCTTCAATAAGTTCTTCCTGAATGCTTTCAGGGAGGGGCTCATATTGATAAAATTCCATGGAAAAGTTAGCTCGACCACTGGATATTGATCGCAGATCGGAAGCATAACCAAACATGGATTTTAAAGGGACGGTTCCCGACAATTTTTGTGATCCTTTGCGATGGCGGCGCATTTTGTTGATAGCTCCACGACGGCTATTAATATCACCGATTATGTCGCCCATATACTCGTCAGGAGTATTGATCTCGATTTTCATGATCGGTTCTAGGAGAATGGGATCAGCTTTTGGGAAGGCTTGCCGAAGAGCTAATTTTGTACAACTTCTAAAAGCCATTTCACTGGAATCAACATCATGGTAACTTCCATCTAGTAGTACAAACTTGATATCAACAATAGGATATTCGGCCAGTAAACCACCTTTAACAACTTTCAGAAACTCATCTTCAATAACTGGGATGAATTCACGAGGAATATTACCACCTTTAATATGATCTTCGAATTCCAGACCTTCGCCAGAATTGGGCTCAATTCGAAAAACTACGTGAGCATATTGACCACGGCCACCAGATTGGCGTTTCAATTTATAATTATGTTCAGCCTCAGCAGTAATTGTTTCCCGATAACGAACAGCAGGCTCCCCAACTTCAATGTTAACTTTATGTTCTCTCTTCAAGCGATCTGCTATGACCTCTAGGTGAAGCTCACCCATACCGGAAATCACGGTTTGCTCGGTTTCATCATCATATTTGACATTAAATGATGGGTCTTCCAGAGCCAGTTTATTAAGCGCTTTAGATAATTTTTCACGATCTTTGTTACTTTTCGGTTTGATATGCATATCTATTACAGTATCGGGAAATTCGATCTTTTCCAGGATAACAGGTTTTTCTTCATCGCAAAGAGTATCGCCAGTTGTAGTGTATTTGGTTCCAATAATGGCGCCAATATCACCTGCCATCAGCTTTTCTACATCTTCACGTTCCTTAGCGTGAATCCGCATCAATCGGCCAATGCGTTCTCGCTCTTGCTTGGCTGGATTGTAAATATAAGTACCAGTTTCCAATTTACCGGAGTAAACACGTACAAAAGTTTGCTGACCAACATAAGGATCATTGGTGATTTTGAAAGCTAGGGCTGATAAGGGACGATTTACAG
>DATGCI010000053.1:0-3728 GCA_035312185.1 bacterium | reverse complement strand
ATTGAAGGGATTGGGATAGTTTTGGTATAATTGAAAAGACTGTGGCTGATTGACAACTTCTTGTTCCTCAACTGCTACTGGTACAATCAGACCTTCAGCTTTAGCCACAGTGGCTTCATTATAGAGAGCCATCCAGACATTGCCATCACTAATTTCTAAATCATCTACATTCTGGCGTAAGTCAACTGATCCCAGTTCATTATAAAGTGTATAATCAGAACCATTGAAGTGAACAACTCCCACACTGTCGGTCATCATCCAGATGTCACCATTTTGATCGGTTTCCAGATCAGTTATTCCATTTAACCAGCCCAGTTCTGTAATATCTTCAGAACTATGCTTGGCCATAACTTCTCCACTGGAATTGTATTGGACCAGCGTATCATTGGCTGGATAAGAGCCATAGGAAACCCAGATGTTTCCATCAGGATCGGCAACCAGATTATCTGGATATAATCCATCCAGAAGAGTATGCCAGGTTCCTTCTGTATCTTCATAAATAATTCCCCAGTGAGTACATAGCCATGTCTGCCCCTCACTATCCTGTGCACCTTCATAGACAGTAAGATGCGATGGGCCACTTGTCATACCAGCATCAGTATCAAGAATCTCTCCCGTCTGAGTTTCAGTTTCCAGATCAAATTTATAAAGCACGGCCATTGGTGTTCCATCATAAGTCCAGTAGAGAGTATTGCCATCTACGACAAAACCTTTTGTATAAGTTCCTAAACTATTGGGAACGATTTTGACTTCACCTTCTGAATCTTTGTAGGAAATTCCATAATGGGTCAGATAGCAGACTGTACCATTGTCAGCAATTGCAATGTCATAAATTTCATCATCGCCAAGTTCACTGATCTTGAGGTCAAGGGTATCGTAATAGTTCCAGCTCATATCAGTTGATAAATGAGCAGCAACAGTATCAAATCCAGCCGCACTTCCAATCCATAAATTACCATCATGATCAAATGTCAAATTGGTTGGGTACATATTGGCAGTTTGCTCTTCAAAAGTTGTCACAGTTTGAGCACTGCTTATACCTAAAAACAATCCACCAATCATTAGAATTATAAGTAACTTTTTCATAGTTAACCTCCTCCTTTTTACTGTTTAAATAAAATCTTAAATTGAAAACTTGACTCCAAAGCGATGAATACCACCGAAAATGCCTTCATCATTAAAGGAATAATCAAAAGCAAATCCAGAAAAGTTAATACCTGCACCCAAAGCAATAGAAGCCAGGTCATAGTTAAATTTGTAAGCAGCCCTTAGAAATAAGAGATTGTTGAAATTGTATTCACTGGCCAGAGACAAACGTTCATCGTTATCACTGGGAACATCTACATCTGTTATAATTGTTATTGTACTGAGCTCGGTCTGCATAATATCCATTGCAACACCCATTTGAAAAACCTGAGGTAAACGAAATTCTGGTGTTAATCTTTCTATTCTGGGATTGTCAGGTTCGTCTTTTGCAACCTCCTCTTCAATACGGTTATCTATATCTTTACCTTCCATTTTAAGTTTTCCGGCAAAATTTCTAACAACCATACCTAATCTGAGATTCATGAAATCGGTTTGGTAAATAGAACCCACATCAAAAGCCATTTGAGACGCTGATTCATTCCAGATGTACTCATGGACAAACTTACCGGTGATTCCAAAAGTAAATTGGTCTGTCATTCGACGAGAATAACTCAGGCCTGCAGCCATATCACCAGCATTGTAAAAATCGCCTGTCCCAGTAGAATTATATACATCGGTTACTTCCATTTTATCCATATAAAAAGACGTTATAGAAGCACCAATCGCATCATTGGGGCTTAATTTATAAACTCCGCTTCCATAAGTGAGCTTTGTGTCCAAAAACCAGTCAGTATGGGCTAAACTAACCGAGTATTTATCAATATTGACTGCGCCAGCAGGATTCCAGTAAAGAGCATCTGCACCATTCGCCAGAGCGGTCACAGCCCCACCTAAAGCCGCTCCTCTAGGCTCAACACCAATCTGTAAAAAATTGGCTCCTGATTGCCCCAGACTGCCTGCTCCAAATAAGATGCAATTACCCAGTATAATTAAAAACAAATATTTAAGAAATTTCATAATTGTCCCCATTTTTATCTAATAACAGCAAAACGGCCGGCTTTTTCACCTTTTGAAGATTTAATATGATAAAAGTAAATACCAGATACAACTGGCCGTCTTTCCTTTGTTAATAAATTCCACTCTTCACGGCCACTGCTGTTGGTGTGGTGGATTGTTTTTATCAGGTCGCCATCAACAGTGAATATCTTGATTGTACATTCTGCTGGTAAATTTGTAAAAGCCATATTCCTGATAGGCTCACCATAAACTGTATTTCCCAGCCTTTTGCGATCCCATTGGGCAGAGACCACATAGGGATTGGGTACGACTTTGATTTTGTCCATACTTTCTGATTCGTCAAGAGGCGCTGTTGTTGGATTCAATTCTACTGCATTTTGCTGAGAATTTACATTATCAACGTTAGATAATTTGATTGTTTCCTCTAGATTTCCAAATTGATTGTAGCGGTAGGCACAAACACTATAATAATGAGTAAATCCATTATAAACATCTGTGGAATCAATATATTGATAGGCATCAGGATTAACAGCAGTAAGGTTTTTATATTGCATAGGAATTGTATCCAGAGCAATCCAGCTATCAGGTTTTAAAAATGGATCAGTGCTTCTATAAATTATATAGCCTTCCAGATCATTACGGGGATCAGGAATAAAATTGTTAACATAGTTTACATCCAGTGAATCGCTCCAGCGCAAAATAATTTGTCTATCTCCTGCTTCTGCTTGTACCCGGGGTTGAGGAACAACCGGGATTTTAAAACTTCCACTTTCCTGATAATTTTGAAAATAACCCCGCACTCCATCAATTACCGAGTAAAGATCTGCTTGGTTTTCACCAACTCCAACACCAACCCAGTATTCAGCTGTATCTCCGGGTGCAAGATCGATCGGTCCATTACTAATATAAGCCACCATCGGACCTCCTACGAGCTGCCCATCTTCCATTATTCTGGTAGTTTGGGGATCATCATAATGAACTCCGTTAATCGGATTATCCCCCAGGTGGAAATAGTAAGATAATGTGTCATCTGGGCTATTGTTAAAATAGGAAGTATCTGAGCGCATTAATGAATAATGGAGTGAATCCCAGTGGGTTGAATTCACGGCTACCTCATCGATATAAACATCGATCCAGTGCCAATCTGTAATGCCTTGACCATTGGGAGTTTGTAGAAAAGTAACGCCTGGCATAAAGGGATTGGCTTCCTGCCATTCATCACTGTAATTGTCTGAATCATAGAAATAGATTAGGTCTCTTTCTTTATCAAATCCAATACAATCATCTGACCATTCTCCTGATTCGTGTCCCATTCCTCCTACGTCCAGATCAGAGTAGAAATTAAAATAAAAATCTTTTAATAAATGTTCACCTCTATTTTCCATCTCAAATTTAAGGATAATAAATTTATCAGCATCCGGAACTCCCCAGGCATAGGTTGTTTGATGAACCCAAAGATCAATATGCATATCTTCTTCACCATTTTGCCGATAACGCCAGCTAGCAGAATCTGTGTAAACACAATAGCTGTCCTGCTGACTTAGTATGATTGGATTGCCTTCACTATCCTTGACAGGCCAGCCTCTTTCAGGCCATGTTTCAGGTTTATCGCTCATCGCAATTTT
>DATGCI010000052.1:0-8245 GCA_035312185.1 bacterium | reverse complement strand
AACTATGGCAGCCTATCCACTTGGATTACTGGGAAGTAAAATTCTGACAGAAAATAAAAATTATACTCTCGGTGATGCTCTAATGCCTTTTCAGGGCTATTTATCAGGTATTGTCTATAATTATATGATCCTGGATATTTTAGATGTTGATAACCAGCCTTTGCATAGACTGGGTAATATTGGTCTAGGTTTTAGCGGAATTTACCTTTACCAGAAAATGATTGATGGTTACGATTATACTTTTGGGGAATCGCTCTTAATGGGTTTGGGAACAGTTTCTGGAATGGCCTTTGGTCTGGGTACTGCTGTCATAACCGAAGCCTCCAGTCGGGTAACCAGTTTTTTGGTTTTGACGGGCGGAATTTCAGGTACACTGCTAACAAAACCAATGATCACTCCCCAAAAAGATATGGAAATTTTAAATTCTAAAGAATCCAAATTTTCAATTTACCCGGCTATATTTCTTGAAAAATCCAGGAACAAAAAAGATGCGATAAAGATTTTGCCCGGACTGAATTTTTCGTTTCAATTGCCTTGATGTAATTCTAGAATCTATTCAACATTATAATTTTTTATCTATATCAGCTATCATTCTGTTTATGATCCCGTTCAATATTAATTTAATGTCTCGTGAATTATTTTTAATAATTTGATAACATCGTAGGGTTTCTGAATGAAACTATAGTCCTTTTTTCGAATTTCAGAACGGGCAACTTTGCGATCTGAATAGCCACTGCTAAGAATTATCTTGAGGTCATCCTTTTCAGATCTGATATGGTCGGCCAGTTCAACGCCGTCCATTCCGGTCATGATCACATCACTTATCATTAAATCAATATTATGTTTTTCATCTTCATAAATCTGCAGAGCCTCTTCAGCATTTTTAGCACTGATAGTTATATAATTATTGCTAGTCAAAACATTTTCTAAATATTGTAAGACCGGAATTTCATCTTCCACTATTAATATTTTTTCACCATTTCCGGTAAATTTATCCATATTTTCCTGGATTTTTTGATCGGTATACCTGGTTTTACTTTCAACAACTGGCAGATAAATTTTAAAAATAGTCCCCTGACCAGACTCACTATAAACATTGATCAAACCACCATGCTCTTTTATAATTCCATGAACCACGGAGAGTCCCATCCCAGTGCCTTCAGAACGGCCTTTTGTGGTAAAGAAGGGATCAAATATTTTATCCTGAATACTTTTATCAATTCCATGTCCTGTATCCTCAATGCTCAGCATTACGTACTGACCGGGTTCAATATCAGGGATTGCCTGAGCCTTATTTTTATCAATGAACACATTTTGTGTTGAAAGGGAAAGATGCCCTCCATCAGGCATGGCATCGCGGGCATTGACAACTAAATTTGTAATCACTTGCTCGATCTGCCCTTGATCAGCTTCTATTTCCCATAAATTGTCTGGCAGCGTATTATGCATCTGGATATCCTCACCGATCAATCTGTTTAGCATTTTATTTAAATTATCGATGATCTCGCTTAGATTAACGTTCTTGAGATCCATATCCTGTTTGCGGCTAAATAGAAGTAGATTTCGGGTTAGGTCGGCGGCTCTGCGGGCGGCTTCATCAATACTTTTTAGATGCTGATAATTAGAGTTAGACTTCTCGGTTTGATTCAAGATCATCTGGGATAATCCGATGATGACAGTCAGTATATTATTAAAATCGTGGGCAACGCCACCGGCCAATGTCCCTATTGATTCCAACTTTTGGGACTGTAAAAGTTGTTCCTGAAGTTCGTCTTTCTCTTCCTCAGCTTTTCTGCGGGCTGATATGTCTCGGGTTATTGCCAGCATCAATTCCTTATCACCATAATTAACTCGACCAGTTTTAATTTCCATAGGTGTTAAACTACCATCTTTGTTTTTGTGATAATCTTCTATAATTACCTGCTGGTTTGTATCCCATTCCTGCCATTGACGTAAGATCTCTTCCTTATTCGTATTTTCTGTATGAAGTTCAAAAACTTCCATTTCCAGCAATTCTTTGCGAGAATAGCCCGATTGCTCAGCAGCGACTTGATTTACATCAATAATATTACCTTCCAGGTCGTGCAGAAAAATGCCATCTAAGGATTGCTCAAATAGAGACTTATATTTACGCATACTATTTTCTAGTTTTTCCCGAGCCTCTTTTCTTTCTGTTATGTCTCTGGCAATAGAAAGGGCATATTTTTCATCATACAAATCAAATATATGAGAACTGACCTCAACGGGAATTGAATTACCATTTTTTGTCATTTGATCGATCTCAAAAGTAAAATGACCATTTTGTTTTAATTGGTCGATAAGCTCAGGCATTTTTTTTGCATCTTCGTCAGTCTCAATATCACCAGGCGATTTACCAATCAATTCATCTCTGGAATATCCCAACATATCGCAAGCTACATCATTAACCTCTGTAAATTCACCCGGGCTATCACCATTTGTTAATTTATGAAGAAAAATTGCATCATTAGCATTATTAAAAATTTCTCTATATTTCTTTTCACTACGATAAAGAGCCTGGCGCATTTCATACTGTTCAGTAACATCACGAAAAACAAGCACAACTCCTGTTGTATTACCATTTTTATCCTTAATAGGGGCGCCGGAATCAGCAATCTGATACTCTTTACCATCTCTCGATTTTAAAATTGTATGATTAGCAAGTCCAACAATCTTGCCTTGATCCAAGACCTTATAAACTGGATTCATTACTTCATCACCAGTTTTGGCATTGACAATGTCAAAAACCTTTTTAATCGCTTTCCCCTGGGCATTTTTATGCTTCCAGCCAGTCAGATCTTCTGCAAGAGGATTCATTCTGACGATATTTCCATCAAGATCTGTTGAAATGACAGCATCACCAATTGAATTTAGTGTAGTGCGTAGGCTTTCCTCTTGTTTAGCAAGCTCAATTTCAGCTTGCTTGCGATCGGTAATATCTCGAATCCTGATTAAAATACCATCTTTGTTTTCATACAAATAAAGAGTGGCGATAAACCACCTATCTTCACCATCAAATTGAGCTGGATATTCAAATCTGTGGGGCTTACCGGTTTCCATAACCTTTTTGGAATATTTATCATAGGATCGGTTAATATGGGCCGGGAGGACTTCCTGACGTTTTTTCCCTATGAATTCTTCGGGAGGTAAAAATAAAGCTGCGCCTTCCTCACAATGTACGTCAACAAAACGATCTTGACCATCAATCAGAATTATGATATCCGTCATTGATTTAATCAAATTTTTATATTTCTGCTCGCTCTTTTGTAAATCTAACTGGGCCTGTTTCCTTTCACTAATATCTCTATGAGAAGCCATATAGCCAGTAATTTTAGAATGGCTATCTTTGATAGGAGAAACAGTAAAATGGCAAAAGAAGGTTGATCCATCTTTGCGTTTATTTAGCAACTCTCCTTGATAGGAATCTCCTCTGGAAACTGTATCATAAATTTCCTTTTGAATCTTATCGGATGCCTTTTCAGCATTTAAAATATCAGGTTTTTTTCCGGCTATTTCTTCAAATTTCCAGGCGAATAGCTCTTCAGCAGCTGAATTCATGTAATTAATTCTAAAATTTTTATCAGTCTGAATTATACTATCAGCAGATTGTTCCACCAGATAGGCCATCTCTCTCATATCACGATGCTTTTCGTGATAGCGAGCATTTTCTTTCTTCAATCGCTGGTTTTCCTGCTTAAGATTCTGAAGTTGCTTCTCAAGATTTCGAACTTCACCCTTGCTGTTCATATTCAGATCCTAATTGTTTGTAACTAAAAGATTAAATTGTACTTATTAATGGCATTAAAGTATGCAAAAATTTTTTGACAAGCAAGAAATTATTAAAGAGAAGCTGGAGTAGCTTGCTGCCTATATATGCGTTGTTTTTAATGGTTCTTCTACCAAAAATTCATTTCTGGTCATTTTAATAGAGCGTTATTTTTTTGAGACCACATCTTATTTTTTACAATTTTTAAAAAAACGCCTGTATTTTTGAATATTTATAATATAATCGCAAATTTTCCTTGTTACAGCATACAAAATCTATTATATTCAAAAGCAAGTACCTGAATGTAATAAGAATATGGAGGTTATGGTGGAAAATAAAAAATCACGTAGAAAATTTTTGAAAAATTTAGGTTTAACCGGTACTGCTTTAGCAAGTGTTCCTGCGGTATTAACCGGTAAAAAGAGTGACGCTACTGTACCATTAGGAAAAAGAAAAAAGAAAACGAGTCCCAATGATACTCTTCAGCTGGCATTAATTGGTGCCGGTGGTATGGGAAGAGCAGATCTAAAAACTGCTTTGCAACATCCCAATACGGAAGTAGTGGCTGTCAGTGACCTTTATGATGGACGTCTTCAGGCAGCCCGGGAAACTTTTGGCGACCATATTTTTACTACCCGAGATTATAGGAAAATTATTGACCGTGATGAGGTTGACGTTGTGATTGTTGCTACTCAGGATCACTGGCACAAACAAATCAGTATCGATGCCCTCAAAAACGACAAGCATGTCTATTGTGAAAAACCAATGGTGCACTCCATAGACGAAGGCCCGGAGATAATAAAAGCACAAAAAAAATCAGGAAAGGTTTTTGTTGTAGGCAGTCAGCTTTTATCATCCTTGGGTTACGAAAAAGCGAAACAGCTTTTAAAAGATGGCGCTATAGGAAAATTAAATTATGCAGAAGGAGTCTGGGCTCGCCGATCAGCAAAAGGAGCCTGGAACTACCCAATTCCAGAAGATGCTTCCGAAGAAACCGTTGCCTGGGATACTTATTTAAAAAACACTAAATATCACGATTTTGACCCTGAGCGTTTTTTCCGCTGGCGTAAATATAAAGACTATGGTACTGGTATGAATGGCGACCTCTTTGTTCACATTATTTCTGGCGTACATTTTATCACCGATTCGCTGGGGCCCAATCAGATCTATTCCACTGGAGGCATTCGATTCTGGAATGATGGACGGGAAGTTCCCGATGTTCTGATTGGCACTTTTGATTATCCGGAAGTTGATAGTCATCCCGGCTTTAATCTCTCTTTACGTTGCAATTTTGTCGATGGAACCAAAGGCAGTGGCTACTATGTAATGCGCCTGGTTGGCAGCGAAGGTTTTATGGAAATTCGCCCCAATCAGGTTGTTTACGGTCGAAATAAAATTCTCGATGGAACAGACCCCTATATGGATCCAGCTAAAATCCATGAACAGCCGGAAAAACGTAAAAAGATTTTAGGACCGGAAACAATTGTATATGAAGCTGAAAAAGGTTACAAGGGCTGTCATTACGACCATTTTGATTACTTTTTTGATGCTATCCGCAAAGGTACTGATGTTGTGGAAGACGCTACCTTTGGTTACCGGGCAGCAGCACCTGCATTGGCCTGTCATGAATCTTATTATAAGAAAAAAGTGATCCAATGGGATCCTAAAAAAATGAAAATTGTGGATTAATTGAAAAGAGGACAAAAATGCGTAAAACATTAATATTAATAATATCAATTTTATTTGTTTTTATCAATTGCAAGCCCCAATCTTCCCGACCTAATACATTAAGCCAAAGAGAGATAGATGAGGGCTGGCAATTGTTATTTGATGGTAACTCCACCCATAGCTGGCATGGATATCTTGAGCAAGATGTAGGTGAAGGATGGCTTGCAAAAGATGGAGCGCTTTATTGTAAGGGGCTTGGTGGCGATATTGGCGGAGATATTATTACTGATAAGCAATTTGATAATTTTATTTTAAAGCTGGAATGGAAAATTTCAAAGGGCGGAAATAGCGGTATTTTTTATCATGTCCAGGAAGACACAAATTATACTGCTCCTTATCATACTGGCCCGGAGTATCAGATCATCGATGATGCTGGATTTCCTCAGCCTCTCAAAAATTGGCAAAAAACAGGCGCTGATTATGCTATGTATGTAGCCAATGACAAAAAAGAATTGAAGCCTCAGGGCGAATGGAATACTACTAAGATTGTTTTTGATAATGGTCATGTTGAACATTGGTTAAATGGCAATAAAATTGTGGAATTTGAAGCCTGGAGCCAGGACTGGAAAACAAGAAAATCCGAGGGGAAGTGGAAAGATTATCCTGATTATGGAAAATTTAAAAAAGGCCATATTGGACTTCAAGATCATGGCAGCGAAGTCTGGTTTAAGAATATCAAAATTAAAGAATTATGATTACATGGATTTGTGCCAGTGATGATTGGATTGGATGGTTATTTAATCTTTTTGAGCCAGCGTTTGCGAGGTGACTTGAATGCTCTCTTTTTTGCAATAAAAGCAAAAGCAATCAGGGTAAAAATAGTATAGCTAATGGCCACTGCAAATCCCAGCCAAAAATAAAGCGGGTTACCAGTTGTGTAGCTATAAGCCGGCAAATTAATAGCCAGGATAAAAGGAATACAAAGAGCAAAAGTTATAGCAGTAGAAAACATATAATCAGAGGCCACGGGAGTCTCAAAATCAGGATCAATTACCCTTAAAAGAGCCAGACCCGTTGGCATAGTACCAGTACAGGCACCAAAAATTATCAGGGTGCGATCAAAGCGATGATCAGTGAAAATTCGTGAGCAAAACCAGGGAACAGTAACAATTACCAGAACTCCGCCGGCTACAGCCATAACCAAAATTGGAAGCCAGTATTGAGCAACAATTACAATCGAGATTGCACCAATAGCACCGGCTACCATTACATCAACTGATATTCCAGCTATACGGGTCAAACATCCATTATCAAGACTGTGCTGAACGTCAAAGTGCTGCAGAACCTTTTTAAAAATAAGTGCTGTCAGAGCAGCAAATACAAAACTAATGCCCCATAGATTGACGGCCAGATCATGGCCTAGAGAACCGGCAAAGGAAAGCAAATAGGTCAACAATTTTAATAATAAATAACTAATCAGGTAAACTACAAAAACCATAGCAGCATTAAAACTCAGTGAATCTATAGCTTCAGTTTCCGTTGTCAGTTTTGACCCTTCTGGTTTTTCTTCTTCCTTGGGATAAATGCCGGATCGAATGCCTTTGCTTCTGATCTTCTCAAGTTTCTGCTTTGTAATCCAATTTTTTCGAATACCATAATTGATCAGCCAGACTCCCCCGAAACAGGCAAATAAAAAGCCGAGAGCTGCAAAAGTAAGTCCTACACTTCCAGCGCCTGCGAAGCCCATTTCTTCCCATCCTTGACCGATTGCATAAGCCTGACCTGGACCAAGAGCAAAACCTAGTGGGATAAAAAATCCCATGGAAGGGAAAAGATCGGGAAAAATAGTATTAATAAAAATAAATGTTAAAACCAGGCCTAAAGTCGCTTGCAATCCATATTGAAAAATAATGGACAGAGATGTGGATAAAATACTTAGATCCCCTTTTCTGCGAGGTCGAGGCGCTTTACGCAAAGTCATTGAGATGAAAGATAAGCTAAGGAGATGATAAACCAGAGTTCCCAATCCATCAGAACTAACCCCAAAATATTTGGCAAACAGATTGTAAAATATAAGCAGCATAAAACCGGCTGTTAGAGCATTGGGAATCAAATATTTTTGAAAAAATTTGAACCGCACTCGAATCCAGGTTGCCAGTAAAAGAGCAATTGATATAATCCCGATATCAATGAAAAATTCCCATGGAAAATTCATCTATTCTCCCTATAAAAACAACAGGCGGATCACTCTAAAATGATCCGCCCGCCAGTATTAATTATCTATTCATCATTATTGTGATTTACGGATCTTTTCAATTTGATCCATCGTCCAGTTCATTTCCTGCATAGTGATTTCAAAGGGCTCGGATTTTGTCAAATCAGCACCAGCAGTTTGCAGTATATTGATCGGATAATCGGAACCACCAGCAGAGATGAAATTTATATATTTATCAACAGCTTTTTTATCACCAGCCATAACTTTCTTTGATAGAGCAGTTGCAGCCGTGTAGGAAGTTGAGTATTGGTAAACATAGAAATTATAATAAAAATGCGGAATGTAAGCCCATTCTGCTTTTATATAGTCAGGGATGCGGCAAACATTTTTATCATGGCCGTAATATTTTTTTACAATTTCTTCATAAGTTTCATTGAGTTTATCGCCAGTCAGAGGAACGCCGTTTTCTACCATTTCATGAATGCGAAGTTCGAATTCGGCAAATTGAGTCTGGCGGAATACAGTCTGACGGATACCCTCCAAATAATTAACCAGAGTAGAGAGTTTTTTCTGCTCAT
>DATGCI010000051.1:0-26327 GCA_035312185.1 bacterium | reverse complement strand
GGCTGATTCGATCAATTTTGGTGTCAATCAATTGGAACCAGGCGATAAAATCCTGATCAATGGTAATATTGGTGAACATGCAGCAGCCATTATTACGGCCCGACAAAATTTCGATATAAGATTTAAAACTCAAAGTGACTGCGCCTGTGTTTATTCTCTGATCGAAAAATTGACCGATGAACTTGAAAATATAAAAATCATGCGTGATCCCACTCGAGGCGGTTTGGCTACGACACTAAATGAATTTGTAATGGAACAAAGGGTTGGAATAAAGATCGATGAAGAAAAAATACCAATTCGAGAACAAATCAAAGGTTTTTGCGAACCACTTGGCTTTGATCCTTTATATTTGGCCAATGAAGGTAAATTTATAACAATTGTTAAAGATAATGAGGCCCAGAAAGCATTATCAATAATGAAAAGCCATGATCTGGGTCAAAACGCCACAATTTTAGGAGAAGTCACAAGCCAAAATCCGGGTCGAGTTATTTTGAAGACTACAATAGGTAGTACTAGAGTTCTGGATATGATGAGCGGAGAAATGCTGCCCAGAATATGTTAATTTTATAAGAGATTTCTGTTATGCATGAATTAACAATTGCGCAAAATATGGTTGAAATCATTGAGGAAGAGCTAAAAAATCGTGAGCAATTAGACAAAAAAGTTATGGAAGTAAATTTCATTGCCGGCCGATTGAACGCTGTTGTTCCAGAATCATTAAAATATAATTTTGACCATTTAAAACAGGACAAAGATTATCTCAAAGATGCGGAGTTAATTATAAAAGAGACGCCAATTGTGATTCGGTGTAATAATTGTCACGAAGAAACGACTATTGACGAGCCAATTTTTAGATGTCAGAAATGCAATTCGGGAGATATTGAAGTTATCTCAGGCAAAAGAATGTATATTGAAAGTCTTGAAATCGAATAATTTTAAATATTATGGAGGGATTATGACCAATGTAAAGATGGTGCGTAATGTTCTGGACAAAAATGATCGATTGGCCGATGACATTCGAGAAATGACTGCTACCAGCAATACAGTACTTTTTAATATGATGGGGACACCAGGTGCTGGAAAAACCAGTTTACTGGAGGCCTTGATTCCGGAGCTGAAAAAGGATTATCAAATCGGAGTAATTGAAGGCGATGTAGCCACGGCCAATGATGCCGACCGAATTGCTGCTCTGGATGTGGCTGCTGCCCAGATCAACACAGACCGCTTTGGAGGCAGTTGCCATCTCGGTTCAGAAATGGTCAAACCGGCTCTCGAAGAATTGGATTACGAAAGCCTGGATATGGTTATCATTGAAAATATCGGCAATCTGATCTGTCCGGCTCACTTTGATATTGGAGCGAATTATAATATCGCTGTTCTAAGCATTACCGAAGGTGCTGATAAACCGGTCAAATACCCTCTCATGTTTAGAGAATCGCAGCTGGCGATAATCAACAAAATTGATCTACTTCAGCATCTTAATATCGATATCAATGAAATGCTGACAGGGATAAAGGACATTAATTCTAAAATTGATATTTTGCAGATGTCAGCTATGAATCAAAATGATGGAGTTGAATTACACAAATGGATTGCCGATAAAATGGATTAATATTTTATCCCAAATTCCAAATAGAAATAATAGTAAACCACCTAGTTACAGCCTCTTCTCCATCCATTCATCCAAAGCATCCAATCATCCCCTCTAATCCACATATTCCAAACGGGCTACAAAATGGCGCAGACTGCTCTCTCCATTTGAAATAATGCGCATACCACGACATTCGTGTCTATTTTTATAGATCTGCCGAATAACTTTTGCCACATAGCGCAAATGTGAATTTGTATAGACTCTTCTCGGTAATGCTAATCTCACCAGATCAAGCTCAGGATAACTTATCTCTCCAGTTTCCTGATCAGGAACAGCAAACATAAAACTACCGATCTCAACAGCTCGAATTCCGCCCTGTTTATACAATTCTACTGTCAAAGATTGGGCAGGAAAATGCTTCTGGGGTATATGGTCTAAAAATTTTTGGGCATCCAGATAAACAGCATGACCACCAGTTGGCTTCATATAGGGAATTCCATATTCATCAAGCAAATCGCCTAGAAATTTAACCTGATTAATGCGATATTCCAGATAATCTTCTTCAAGAACTTCCTGAAATCCACGGGCTAATGCTTCCAGGTCGCGACCAGCCAGACCACCATAAGTCAAAAAACCTTCTTTCAAGATCAATTTCTCTTTCAATTTATCAGCCAGTTGATCATCATTGACAGCAACAAAACCGCCCATATTGGCCAGACCATCCTTTTTAGCCGACATTGTGACTCCATCAACATAGGAGAACATTTCCTGAGCAATCTCTTTGATACTTTTATTCTTATATCCTTGCTCCCGGGTTTTGATAAAATAGGTGTTTTCTGCAAAACGACAGGCATCAAAGAAAAAGGGGCGGTCATATTTATCAGCAATTTTTCTAACCTTGCGAATATTCTGCATCGAAACCGGTTGCCCACCGCCTGAATTATTGGTAATAGTTAACATTATCAGAGGAATTTCATCGGCTTGTTTTGATAACAATTGATCAAGTTTTTCAACATTGATATTACCTTTGAAAGGATGCTCCAGATCAGGATCCTTGCCGGGCGCATCAACAAGATTACGAGGATCCCCACCCTGTTCCATAATATTTGCAAAAGTAGTATCAAAGTGATTATTATTGGGTACAATCATGCCTGGTTTAACAACCGTGCTAAAAAGTATATTTTCTGCCGCCCTTCCCTGATGAGTAGGGATAATATGTTTCAGACCGGTGATTTCTTTGAGAATACTCTCAAATTTTTTCCAGTTGCGACAATTTGCATAAGCCTCATCACCGAGCATAATACCGGCCCATTGATTATCACTCATTGCGCCTGTGCCACTATCGGTCAAAAGATCAATATAGACCTTTTCTGAATCGATATTGAAAATATTATAGCCAGCCTTTTTTAATATATTTTCCCGCTCAGATTGCGGTATTTTTTGGATAGGTTCAACAACTTTAATGCGAAAGGGTTCAACAGGATATTCAGCCATTTTTTCTCCTTATTTTTGATTAACACTGCTATTGACAGAGGACTAGTAAATCCCGGTCAGGAGAAAGGGGCTTTTACTTTTTCATGGATATCTTCAATAATATTTTTGCCGAGTATTTTTATGATTTTATTTCCAAATTGGCTGAAATCAGTATTCACTTTCATAGATTTCACTATTCTGGTATAATTGTCTAATTTTGTGCTTTTACAACATCTTTTTGCTGCCTTAAAAACTAAGAAATATTTGTCAAATTTAAACCATATTTTTCAAAAAAAACTACGAACTTTTTTTTGATTTTTTTTAGATAGTTTGTTTAATATCTGTGCTATTAATGATTATATTTTGTAAATTACCAATAAGTAAATAGGAGTGTTAAATGAAAATAAACGGGGTAGTTCTACCAAAGAAGATGCGGGAGCAAGTGGACGTTCTGACAGCTATGGTTATCCAGAATATTGATCGGGGCTTGATCAGTATTATCAATGATTGGGACCTTAAAGATAATAAGGTCAAAGTTGAACTTAAAAAATTGATTGTCCTGCGTATAATCCAGCAATTACAGACTACAAATTAAATTTATTTTTTTTAAATCCCATCAGGCAGGAATTTTGGTTATATTTTGAATTATACGGAATTAATATATTCTATCTATTTTTAAATTAACAATTAAATAGTTAATTAAATCAAATTTGGCGCTCCAGAAAAATTATAGGCCGCAGTACTATTATTGATGACTCTGCTAGAAACTCAGCGACAAAGCAAATTTTCAGAAACCTGGTGCCAAGTATTATTATCTAAAACAATTTAAAAAATATTCAGCATGAAATATGATTCGATGATTTTTTGTGAATCTATTCTCTATTTGTCAAAATACAAAACATTGGTGGGGTAGTATTGCGGCAGAAAGTGACTTTTAATTGCTATTTTAAGCAATATTTGGTAATATTTTTAAGAGTGTTAATTTTTAATTAAGGTAGCCAGGCAAAACAAAACCCCCTGCAAAACAATTGTTTACAGGGGGCAAAAATTGTGGCTCGGGCCGGAATCGAACCAGCGACACAGTGATTTTCAGTCACCTGCTCTACCGACTGAGCTACCAAGCCACTTATCAATAACGCTCAAAAAGCGATGTAAATTTAGTGGATATATTTTATAAATCAAATATTTTTTCTAGAGATTTTATAAAGGGTTGGTAAGTCCTTGTTCATTCATATCGTAAGGCCACTATGGGATCCAAACGAGATGCTTTCATAGCCGGATAAACGCCAAATACAATTCCAATCAGCACAGAAAATCCCAGACCTAAGAAAATTGACCAGACTGGAATTACCGGTGGCATATTTAAAAAAGCACTTACAATTGCACCAATTCCTGCTCCGGCTAAAACTCCTAATACTCCACCAGCCATACAGACTATAATTGCTTCGGTTAAAAATTGGTTCATAATATCTTTTTTTCGTGCTCCGATCGCTTTTCTGACCCCAATTTCGCGAGTTCGCTCTGTCACTGAGACCAGCATAATATTCATGATTCCGATTCCCCCTACGATCAAAGAAATACTACAAATAACAACAGCTGCTACAAATACAAATCCAGTCAGATCCTTGAGTGTATTCATTACCGAATCCTGGGTTGCAATTTCAAAATCGTTTTCTTCTCCTGGAGGAACTTTGCGGATAACCCGTAATGCACTAATTGCTTCCTCCATTGCATCGGGAATCTGTTCAGGCGAATGGGCTTTGATCGTGATAGCAATACTGCGATCTTTACCAAAGATTTTCTGAAAGGTTGTCGATGGGATAGCAATAAGATTATCTTGACTTTGTCCAAAAACCTGGCCTTTTTCATCAAGAGTACCGACGACCTTGAATTTTTTCCCCATAGCCATTACCTCCTTGCCAATAGGATCTATGTAGGGAAATAATTCTTCGACAATATCCATGCCCATTACCATCACATTTCTCTTATGCTCCAGATCATAATCTGTAAAAAAACGTCCACTTTTCATATGGCGATTTTCAACCTTTAGCCAGTTACGATCAGCACACCATGTTCGAACCGTCGGCTTTGTTGTTTTATCCCGGTATCTTATTCTGCCGCTAAATTCAGCTTCCACAGGAATAACTTCATCAATCGCAGAAAAATCAAAACGCTGTAGTCTTTCCAGTTGTTGAAAAGTTATATCATCACGGTTATGATATTTTTCATCCAGTTTTCCCATCTGAACAGCCGGATATTTTTGCACTGTAAATGATGAGCCGCCCAAAACAGCAAGTGTATTTCTCATATGCTGATCAAGAGCGCCAATGATTGACATCATGCCAATTACAGCCATAACTCCAATAATAATTCCTAGAGTAGTCAAAAAAGACCGCATTTTATGGCCTTTAATTGTATTGATAGCCAGTCTAAAGCCTTCAGAAAAATTCATATAATTCTCTATTTAACTATTTTACAAAAAGATTATTCATAATGCAAACTTTCAATGGGATCCAGTTTGGCAGCCTGATGAGCTGGATATAGTCCAAAAAAGATTCCCACAAACCAGGAGAAGCCCAGTCCCATAAATATTGACCAGATCGGAATAGAGGCAGGAAAGGGTGTTGCCGCCTGAATTCCTATAGCAACGAAATAGCTCAACAAGAGAGCGATCATTCCCCCCAAACTGCATATTATGACCGATTCCACCAAAAATTGAAAGGATATAATTCTATTTGTGGCACCAATAGCCTTTCTGATGCCGATTTCCTTTTGTCGTTCAGTTACAGATACTAGCATAATGTTCATAATGCCAATTCCACCGACCAGGAGCGCCAAAGTACCAATTCCAATCGCTGCTGTATAGAGCCCACTGGTCAAACTATCATACTGTTGCTGAATAGTCTCCTGCTGGTTAATGCTAAAATTGTCTTCAGCGCCAGGCTTTAAACCTCGGGCAAAGCGCATTAAATAACGCAGCTTTTCTTTTACCGGTTTGAGATTGGCGGCATCCAGAACCTTGGCTTCAATGCTTATACTCCGATGATAGCCAAAATTTTTAAAAAATGAACCAACCGGAATGTATGCATTAATATCAAAATTATTACCGAGAAACTTACCCTTTTTTTCCATCACACCAATCACATAAAAAGAATTGCCATCGATTTTAATCCTTTTTCCGATTGGATTCTTATTTTCAAACAGCTTTTCTTTGATTGCATATCCAATCACAGCTCTGTTTTTCCGGCGGTCAATTTCAAGATTGGTAAAAAAGCGCCCTTCTTCAATGACCATATTACTGACAACTTCCGACTCTTTGGTCACTCCATTAATGGGTACATCGGTGAGGCTATTTCCATCAAATTTGACCTCACGATGGCTAGAAACTGATGGAGCAATCACAACTTCTTCAGAATTTGTGTGCTCCCGCAAATATTCATAATTATTCATATTTAAATCAGGGCGGTTGCGATACTTGTACCATTCTCCATGAGTCATCCAGGGATATTTTTGAATATAAAGGGTGTTGCTACCTAGAAAGGAAAGTTTATCTTTGAAACCCTTGTTTAAACCGGAGATGATCGAAGCCACTGAAACAACGGTCAAAACACCAATGATAATTCCCAGTGTTGTCAAAACTGAACGCATCTTGTGTTGCTTGAGAGCTTTGACAGCAATTACAATGTTTTCCTTGAGTTTAATCAACCAGGCTAGCACTGCTTATTCCACTCCTTTATTCTGAGTTATCCTGAGCGATTTCACCATCAAGGATATGGATTGTCCTTTTGGCATGGGCAGCAATATGTTCTTCATGAGTAACCATCAGGATTGTATTGCCATTTCTATGGAGATCATCAAATAATTCCATAATATCAGCACCAGTTTCTGAATCCAGATTACCAGTCGGCTCATCAGCCAGGAGCAAAGAGGGATCATTTACCAACGCTCTGGCAATCGCTACTCTCTGACGCTGACCACCTGAAAGTTCATTGGGATTATGATCTTTGCGGTGACTTAGTTTGACCTTATCCAGGGCTCTTTCAGCCTGCTTTTTCCGTTCCTGGGAAGACAAACCACTATATATCAGGGGTAATTCAACATTATGCAGAGCACTCGCTCGGGGCAAGAGATTAAAAGTCTGGAATACAAATCCAATCTTCTTATTTCTAATTTTGGCAAGAGTATTGTCGTCCATTGTATGAACTTCAGCACCTTCCAAAAGGTAGCTGCCTTCAGTCGGTGTATCCAGGCAACCTATAATATTCATCAGCGTTGATTTTCCTGAACCCGAAGGTCCCATTATGGAAACATATTCATTATGATTGATCTGGAGATCAACATTTCGAAGAGCGTGAACAGGCACTTTATCAGTATCGTAAACCTTACTTATTTGTCTCAGATCAATAAGAATTTCTTTCATTTAACCTCCAAAAAAGAAATTGACTTTATACATTAGATTGGAAAAATCAATAGAGGGCGCGTTGATCAATGATTTATCATTAACC
Organism: bacterium; assembly: GCA_035312185.1. Lineage (GTDB taxonomy): Bacteria > Fidelibacterota > UBA2242 > UBA2242 > JAFGTP01 > JAIPHI01. The sequence continues at coordinate 18,758 of DATGCI010000051.1, read as the reverse complement.
TGCCAATTGTCCTCTTCCATATATGTATAAAAATAGCCTAGATTTGCGCCTATTGCAAACCAATCCAGAACATTATAGCGAATTCCAACATTCGGTGACACCAGTACGAAAGCATTACTCAGGTGACTGATAGAAAGGTCGGGCATATCTTCTTTAGCGGGATCATAACCTTCCCAGACACTATCCCAGGACGGAATATCAGACCATCTTGTCAATTTGGCTTTTATTTCACCACCACCAATTGTACAACCTACATATAATTCTGTAGATCGAAGAGTATGGAAAGCTTTCTCTACTGCAAAGCCACCAGCGCTAAGTTCCAGATCAAATTCTCTGGCGACTCCATTTATCTTATTGTTAATATTCAAATTGCCACCGTAACCATATCCACCTATTCGAAAATTACGTCCGACATAGCCCCAGCCGCCTCCACCTATTAGATAGATATGATCGGGCAGAGCTGGGAGATTTATTTGGGATAATTGGGCATCGATCTCATCCATTTCTAAGGGTAGATAGCCAATTTCCAAACCACCAGCACCACCGCGAAATGTGGATGTACCAGCCGGCATTAGCGAAATCAATAAAGTAAGTGCAAATAATGTTATAATCATATTTTTGAATTGCATATTTTTCTCCTATTATCCACCAATGTAAAGATTAAGGCCCCAGATAACATTGGAGAAGTCCATGTCTGGAACGTCAACAAGTTTTTCGCCATTAATTTCCCAGCGGTCAGGCTTTCCATAATAGTAGCCAACTTTGGCGCCAACACCAAGCCAGTGCCAAAAGTTATAGCGAACACCTATTGAAGGAGTGGCTGAGAAATACTGACTTTTGAGTTTTACCCGGAAGTCATCACTTATGTTCTCCTGATCCCAGATATCATTCCAGCCCGGACTGGCTGTATTTTGCGTAATGTTTATTCTGGCTGTGGAACGGCCTAAAGTGGTTCCAAAATATATTTCCGAATTGTTAAAAGGATGAAAAACTTTTTCGATCAGGAAACCACCAGTACGTAATTTAAATTCAACTTCCCGGCCTACATTACCAACTTTTCCATTGGTTACCAGACGACCACGGCCACCATAGCCACCTATTCTGATATTTTTTGGTAGAAAGACCCAGCCGCCAAATCCGCGCATGGGGATAGTTTTATCAAGTTGTTCATCGATACCAATAGCATTTATTTTTCCATTGATTAAATCAATATCCATATTGTTGAAGCCATAATCATTGAGTGCATCAAAATCAGTGGGGATAAATTCCCAGTGCCAGCCAAGGGCAGCACCATTAAAGAAACCGTGTTTGCCTCTCTTTTTCCGTTTGCCTTCATGTTCATATTCATGATCATCATATTCCAGTTCTTCGCCCGGGTCATCTGAGAAAAAATCTTTGACTCTTGGCTTAATTGTTTCCCAGGTTTCAAGCCAGTCGTCACCTTTTTTCTCCACCTGATAATCATCTTCTGTCTTGAGAGTATCTTTTTTTTCAGGAACTGGTTCTACTTGTTTTTCGACAGTATCCTGAGCTAGACTGTTGAACCCGGCTGTGGCCGGTTGAGCAACTAATAACAAACCTATGGCAAGTCCTAGAGTTAAAAATATTTTACTTCTCATTGGATTCTCCCTTCGCTTTATTTTCAATTTTCAATAATGATCCTTCTTCTAATTTTTTACTGATCGCATCATAAGGCGAGATAACAATCTCTTCACCCTGATTGAGACCCTTTAATATTTCAAAATGAGTGTCGCTGCTTATACCAATTTCAACCGGCCTGACTTTGGCTTTGTATTTTGTACCCGGTTTAAAAAGGCTTCCACCCTGTTCTTCATTCATTTTTTCTGAGATAAAAACTACCTCTTTTTCATTCTTTTTCTCTTTTTCGGTAGTATCCGGTGAAACATCCCGAATGGTTAAAGCCTGAATCGGGATCGCCGGGACATTTTCCCGCACTGCAGTAACAATATCAACAGTGGCTGACATTCCCGGCCTAAAACGTTTATCCACTTCCAGCACTTGAACAGTTACTTCAAAATTGGTGATCTGTTCCTGAGTACCCTGATTTTGAATCGTTGCACTATGAGCTATCTCTTTGACCAATCCTTGAAACTGTTTATCAGGTAAAGCATCGAGTTCAATTTGGCAGGAATCGCCTACATTTACATCGATAATATCAGTTTCATCAACCTCAATAACAACTTCCATACTAGACATATCCGAGATCACCAGAATAACATCCTGAGTAAATTGTGAACCCAGCGCCATTTCTCCGGCTTCCTTACGCAGATCGGTAATAATTCCCGCAATTGGGGCTTCCAGGCTAGTTTTATCAAGAGCATCTTCAGCCTGTTCCACTGATGCTCGAGCCTGTTTAAGCTGGCTACGGGCAGCTTCTGCCCTGGATTGGACTTCTTCCAATTCAGCCTTGGATATATGGCCATTTTCGAAGAGATCCTCTTTCCTTTCCAGATCATTGAGAACAGTCTTAAGATTGGCTTTTTGGGATTTCAAGCTGGCCTGAGCGCTCTGGTACGAGGCTTCATACTGACGGCTATCCAGATTGACCAATTTTTGGCCTTTCTTAACTTTCTGTCCTTCCTGAACAAATAAATCCAGGATCTTTGCGCTGACTTTTGCACTAACTTTGACCTGCTGAGCAGGATTAAGAGTTCCAGAAGCAGTGATAGTTTGAACCACCTTTTGATGGGTGACCTCTTCAGTTTCAACATTATAAACAGGCTGATCGGATTTGTTCATATTAGCAACTATTAGAACTACTAGAACAATTACAATAACTCCTAAAATGATCAGTTTATTTCTGTTTTTTTTCTTCATTCTAACTCCAATTATTATAAGCTACCTAGATGATATTTGAGATTAACTTCTGCGATTTTTGCATCATATTTTGTTGTGATCAGATTACTACGGGCTTGAGTTAGATTTGCCTGAGCATCCAAAACTTCCAGCATAGTAGCACTATTCAAACGATACATCTCTTGGGCAGAACGCAAATCTTCCTGAGCCGATTCCAGATTAAAATGGTTAATCTCGAGCATTTTATTATAAGTATTTAAATTTTCGATGAGATCCTTGATATTTTGGGTAATCTCCAGCTTTTTACCTTTTATCCTGGAATTGTATTTTTCATAATCGATTTTGGACTGCTGGATTCGTGTTTTTGTGCTAAAGCCCTGAAATATAGGAACACTTAAATTCAAGCCGATTGAAGTATTCCAAAATTTATCAAAATCAGAATAGATTCTATCAGCCTGACTACCACCTTTAGAATAGCTCAGTCTTGTTGACAGGTTAGGCAGGAGATTACTTTGGGCCATGGCGTGCTGGAGTTGAGCATTTTTCTTCTGAAACTCCAGAGATCGCAGTTCAATATTATTTTCCATTGCTGTTTGCAAAGTAGGTTCTTTTTCATAGGATTGTGGGCTTTCATATTCCTGCTCCTGTATAGAAAATTCCTTATCTTTATATCCCAGTAATGTGGATAGCTCATTTTTTAGAGCCTTGATCTGGCGCTCCTGCTGAATAATGTTCAATTCATCATTACCTTTTTGAACTTTGGCTTTTAGGAAATCTTTTTTTGCCACCTGGCCTAATTCATACATTTCCTTTGTTTTCAGAAGCTGCTGCTGACTGGTTTTCAGTGAAGTCTGATAAACTTCGAGTAATTTTTTGGCTTTAAGAATACTGTAATATTGCTGAGTTAAATAGGCTGTCAGATTCTGTTTAACCTGCCGTTTTGAGACCAGGGCGCTTTTGTAATTGTTTTTGGCCAATTCAATTTGATTCCACCAGCCACCACCATCGTAAAGGGTTTGATTGTATTGAACACCAAAGCCATAAGAGTTACTGGAGGTTTCCGGCTGAATCTGTTTGATTCCACCGACGTAATACTCTCTTTCTCCCTGGTTATTGTGGCTATAGTTTAAACCTGTTGAAATGCTTGGCAAAATTCCACTGTAAGATCCTCTTACTCCATATTTTGCTGATTTCACATCAAGGTTAGCCATAGTAACATCAGGATTATTTTTCATGGCAATATCAATACATTCCTGCAGGGAAAGTACCTCCTGAGCAAATGCAATATTTACTATTAATAGGGTAAAGACAAGAAATTTTCTCATAATTTCCTCTGTGGTTATAAATTAAAAAGGACTTAAGCCACCTGCTGCACTGGCACCTAAAATATAGATTATCCAGATAGCAAAACTAACTTTTAAAGACCGGGATTGTTTGGTTTTGTAGAGAATACCGAGACCGATTCCCAATAATACTACTTTCCAGACAGCAAAAATATCAATATGCATGGCTACCCGAAATACAAAACTATCACTTTTTGGGATAATTGTCGCTAATCCAGTGTAAACCTCCATTGAATTTTTCGATACAATCAGAGGCGTCTTAATCGCCGATGCCAGAATATTAATCAAATAAACATAGGAAGTCATGCCTAATACTGGCAAAAATTTGCGCTCTCCACTCAAGAAAAAATTCCCGGCCATCCACATAACTGCGGCTATAACTAATATCATTATAAAATTTGATATGGGCGGCATAACATATCGAAATACAGGCTTTTGGTTTTCAATATTTTCCAGAGCTTGTTCTTTTTGGGCCTCATTCAATCTTTCACTTTTCTGGATTCTATCCTTTGCCATTTCAGTACTAACCGGAACGATATAAGGAATTGTGATCCAGGTCACAATAGTTATCAATAAAATAGGAACAACCACATCCCACCAGTGAGTCTTTTGTGAGATAGACTCAAAAGTCTTTGATGGTTCCCAAAATATTGATAAAATTTTACTTAACAAGCCAACTTCCTTTGTTTCATTTAATGTATTCATCTTTTCTTCCTTCTTTTTTGATTAAATCCAATTCAAAAAGTTGTCATGTTATTTAAATTTTTCCAAAATTTCTTCCTCAAATTGATCTGAATTGTTTTCCATGTATTGATAAGCGGCCTCGTATTGATTGGGAATATCTCCATCCAGTATGGCTTCTTCAATTTTATTTTTAATAAAACCAACAGCAGGCCCGGGTTCCAGATCAAAATACTCCATGATCTCATCTCCTCTGACCGGTGATTGAAATTTGCGTAATTTATCACGTTCACGAACCTCTGCTATAAATTCCTCAACTCCCCTAAAATTATTCAAATACCGTTCAACACGGTCAGGATTGGACGAAGTAATATCCGCCCGACAAAGAGTCATTAAATCTTCCAGGTCATCCTCCACTTCCACAAGTAATCTTCGAACAGCACTGTCTGTCACTCCTTCCTTGGCCAGCGCTATGGGCCGCAAATGCAGTCTGGTCAATTTCATAGCATAATCCCGCACTTTATTAGGAAGTTTTAATTGGCGACACAGCCTTTTTATCATTTGAGGACCAAGCAGTTCATGCCCATAAAAAGTCCAGCCTTTGCCTTCTTTGAATTCCTTGGTTTGCGGTTTGGCAATATCATGCACCAGTGCAGTAAAGCGTAATTTAAAATCTCTCGTTTCCTCCGCAACATTATCCAAAACCTGCATGGTATGATAATAAACATCTTTATGGTGATACTCGCCTTTTTGATCAACACCCTTCAAATTTTCAATATCAGGCAAAATAATAGCCAATAGACCGCTTTTATCAAGTAATTTGAATCCGTGGGAAGGTTTCCTTCGGGCTTTAATTATCTTGACTAATTCCTCGGTAATTCTTTCCTGCGAAATTATGCTAATACGTTCTTTTACTTCGGTAATAGCCTGAAATGTATCCTCATCAATGTAAAAACCAAGCTGGGTAGCAAATCGAACAGCCCGCAGCATTCTGAGAGGGTCTTCAGAAAATGTTTCCTGGGGCTCAAGAGGTGTCTTGATAATTCCGTTATTCAAATCCTGCAATCCATTATAAAAATCGATCAACTCATATATTCTGTCACTATTGAGGGGCATTGCCAAGGCATTAATAGTAAAATCCCGGCGTTTCAAATCCTCTTCCAAACTGCCTGCTTCCACCTCTGGTTTGCGAGAATCATCTTCATATTCCTCAGAACGGGCTGTCGCCACTTCAATTGTGTAATTTTGATAGGGTATCATGGCTGTGCCAAATTTTTCATATTTAACAACCTTATTGCTACCTATTTCATCGGCTAGTTGGACAGCAAAATCAATTCCATTTCCAACAACAGCGATATCAATATCCTGTGTTTCGCGCCCCATTATTCGATCTCGTATCACGCCTCCGACCAGATAGGTTTCAATTTCGGTTTTGTCAGCAACCACGGAAATACGTTTGATGATCTTTGTGATTTTATCTTTTTCTGGAAACAATGCTTTTATACTCGACATGTAACTCTCTATTTTTTAGCCTAAAAAATTTATCGAAATATCGGCTAATTTAAAAACAATGGTTCATACATAAAACATCTTTCGAACAGTGATTATACAGTTGAAGTTATAATCAAAATTGCGATTATTGCTATGATAAAAATATAGGATTTGGGATTGGCAAAATTTAATGTCCAGCCAACACCAATCCGTTTTTCAACAAGAAATGAAGGATCAGCAGGGTTGTAATAGAATATCCCCAGCTTCCAGTGATTATCATCATCGACATCGTCATATTCTGATTCCTCTTCATTATTATCCAGATCAATACGGGAACCAGATTGGCCGGTCACTATAGCAAGAATCACAGAACCAATCAGAGCTAATAACGGCACAATCATATATACATTTTCTGAAATCTGGGCATCCAGATCTATTATATCCAAATAGCTGAGATTCATAACAAGATTTCCAATTATTAGAAGAGTCAAAATAATGAATAGGAATTTTGACCAGCGTCTGCGAAAAAGTATATTTTGCTGACGTGATTTTTGAGGATTGCGGGCACTGACCTGCTGTTTGGCATTTCTTATTACATAATGCTGCCAGAGCATGATAACAAAAATAAATATGGAAGAAATGATCAGAGAAACTATTTGTTCTTTACGAACCATTTGCTCAGACACTGTCAAATAATAGTAGAGATTAATGGCCAGCTGAAAAAAAAGCAATACTCCCGGTATAAAATACCAAAAATTGTGGATGGTTAATTTTTCTTTTCGGAATTGAGTATCAACAACCCGGGCTGTATTTTGAGAAGCCAAACCTGGTTGCTGCTGTAACTTTTCCTCCTTCCAGTTTTTTACTTTTTTATTCCAAAAGGCATAATTACCAAACATGATCAAAATTTGAACCAAAATTGTATAAATATAGGGTCCGGAGCCAAATTTAAAAATAATAAAAATGCCTATAATCAACCAGACCAGATCAATAGAAAGGTAGGTTTTGATAAATTTCCTTTTAAAATGAGATGGAACTGCTGTTTTTAATAATTTTTGAGGAATCCTCACCCCAAATAAAAGATTTTTGGGCTGAACAAGGGGGGCAAGGCCACCTAAAACTGCCATTACTATTAGAATTATAATAGGTAGGATTAATTCAGAAAACATCATTGATCCTCCTTCTGAATTTCATCGTATAAATTTGATACTATATTTTTGAATTCTTTTTGCTCTACTCCCTGACAAATACTTTCGGCTATTATGGGACGCAATTTCTTTTCAAGCTGCCTTTTATAGTCTGGATCAATCATTTTTTCTCTGGAATTAACAACGACTTTTTTTCTTCTATGGGAGATTAAATAGCCCTGATTTTTTAAAATCTGATAAGTTTTGTTGACAGTATGTAAATTTATACCAATATCTTCAGCCATTTGTCGCACCGAGGGCATACTTTCTCCAGGTTGCAGGTCTCCGGAGGCAATTCCCTCGATAATTTGTTTTCGAAGTTGCTTATAAATTGGAGTTTTACTTTTGAATTCAATTTTTATCATCATACTACCACCTCTAGCAAACATCTGTTATACTTAAACTATAACAAATATTATTCATAGTCAAGGGGTTTTATACTTTTTGTTTATTGTTTAAATGTACCTCTAGACCTACCCAAAAGTATTTTAATTTAAACCTATTCCTGATTGTCTATTATTAACGTAGAATTATAAACTTCTTCAAATGGTCTCATCAATCAAAAAAAGCATGCAATGGAAAAATTATGGAATTTTTTTATATATGATAGACTAGTTATTATTTACTAGGCTCTTGTGGTTTTTATTCACAAACTAAGCGCTCATCAAAGAACTCTAAAAATTTCAATATGAGTAACTACTGGTAAAACCGATAGAAAAGGAATACCCCACATTCCATTTGTGTAAAGCGTAAGCGTAGGATTAGAAAAAAGATCAACTCTTCAAACTTACATATCAATACTTAGAGGCAAATCTCGTTGATTTTTTTTGAATAAAATTAATTCAAACATAATAGCAACCACAATCTTATTTCGCAATTGGATTCCTAAACTACCAATATTATAGTTCAGATCAGATACCAAATAGGTAGGAAACCTTTAGTAAGAAAATATTATCAGCCTGTTCCCGAAAAATAGTTTCTAAATCGCGGCCGGGACGATATTCGCCTGGATATTGATAATTGGCACGTTCCTGAGTCCAAACGAGATACAATAATGAACCTGGCTTATATTCCCACCTTAAGACAAGATTGCCCCGAAAAGATTTAAAATTAAAGTCAGGGTCTAAACTAGTCCCAGGCCAGGGAGAATAGGAGTAATTTTCGGCGTTCTCTAATTTCTTATATCCGTAATAATCTCCTACTGCCAAAAAGGGCTGAAAATAACCCTGTAGAGACAGAGTCGGAGTGAGGCCCCAATCGGCCCGAAAAGTTGTAGAAAGCCTTTCCTGCTTAATAGTAGCAAAAATAAAATGATTATTATGCTGTGCTAATTGATCCGTAATATTGGTTACCCACTGATGTTTATCAATTATCCAGGAACGGGAAAGAGAAAAGGTCAAACGCAGGGAAGATTCTGGTTTGTATTGAAAACTTATATTTGCGTTCCGGCTATAACCACCATCGTCCACTTCAGAGCTATTGTAACCACCTTCCACTACTACTTTTTTACGCTGATCAGTACTAACCGAGAGTGATGAAGCCAGATAACCAGGATAGCCCATAATTGGTCCACCTCTAGTCAGATAATTATCCAGGCCCTCAGGACTTCTCTGAATAGAAGCGCTTATCGAGTAATAATTTGGTAGCACATAAAATAATGAACTATAAATCTGGCGGAATAATATATTATCATCAAAATCACGATTTTGTGAAGTCATGACATTCAAGTATATTTTGCGATACCAGTTTGTAGGATGAACCCAGCGGTAACCCAATACTAAATGCCCATTAATAACATTTGTCATTCGTGAATATCCCAGATCATTAACATTGAAGCCAGGCGAAATAATTCCTAATGCTGTTTGAGCAGTAAATTTCCCCCGCATTTTTTTGAATCCAAATCTTCCCATCCATCCATTTAAATAATTTTTGGTAGTATCTAATTCGACGGCTTGATAATCTGGGCGCTGGAAATAATGGTTTGAAGACTTTTGTAATCGAGTAATTCTTTCTTTAGTACCTTTAATTCGCGAAAATGCCATTTTACCCATTAAAGCCCAATCTCTCTCTTGACCGAAAAAACTCCAGCCATCAAACCCTGTTACAATTGCTCTATCATTATTTATTAATTGCAAATTTTCTTTGTCCTGGTCCCTTTCTGTTCCCGTTATAATAAAACCTAATCCCTGATCTCCTTGATTAAATTCTCGCAAACCTCTATAGGCTCCATAATAAGTAAGTGGTTCTACTAGTTCCTTGAAGCGAACTCCGGCTGAATCGATCTTGGCATATTCTTTCTGGGTAACTCCGTTTATACTCCCTACTGACCATTTCCCGATTTTACCGGAAACTTTAGCTGCTCCCAGAATAGTTGTTTGATCAGGGATATAGGTTTCGCCATTATGTTCAGGTGCGGCCTGAGGGCGCCGACCAATTCTCCGGCTATAAAACAGAGCAGGATCATTCCAATAACATCCCCATGTTCCTCCAGCAGGATTTGAACCGAAGCTAAATATATCGGCCCCTTCAATGAAAAAGGCCCTTTTCTCACTATAATAGGTTTCAAAGGCAGATAGATTTATTACAGCCGGATCAACTTCGGCCTGACCAAAATCTGGATTTATAGCTAGATCCAGGGTAAGATTTCCAGTTATTCCATATTTTATATTGAGTCCGATGTTTTGTCCAAAACGCCTTTCGGACTGAAACGCACTCCCTTTTAGGTCAGGAGTATCTGTTAATTTTCCAGATATATAAGGAGACACAAAAAGACGCGGCGGCGGTTTGATTCCTTGAATGCCTGTCAAAGTACCAAAGCGAGATACGAAACCATTTTCCTCCTTGGGTACCATACTGAAGTAGTTACTTTCTGCATTGGCCAGAATATAGCGTTTAAAATTGACTCCCCAATCATAACTTTCCGCTTTATTAAATCGTAGTTGATTAAATGGAATAAACATCTCAAAAGACCAGTGATCTTTATTTTTTTTAGCTGCTGATTTCCAGATACCATCCCAGTCATCATCATGATGAATATCTTGATATAGTTTCTGATCAATAATAGAACCATCCGGATTGACAGCAAATCCATAACCACTCTGGCGATCATTATCTGCATCAATCCAGAACCAGAACCAGTCCGATTCTATTTGTTCATCACGACGGGCAATTCCACCTGCAATAGAATCCTGCCCACTTTGATGACATCTACCAGCCACGTATAATCCTTCTGAATCATAGGCGATAAATACCTCGGTTTTTTCAGTCGGCTTCGCTCCTTCAATAGGATCCAATTGAATCAGATTTGAATAACCGTCCCTTTGCCATATCTTTTCTGACAATTTTCCATCTACGACTATCTTTTGATTTGCTGGTTTTGCTCTAATTGTCCGAAAGTCTCTGCTGGCCAATAAAGATGTAGGGCAAAAATTAATAATAAATAAAAATGCTATGATAATAAATTTAATACAACGCAAATTAACTCCCTCCTGAAAATTTATAAAATCTTATTTACTCATTAATTCAGATAGGATATTGATGAAATTTGTTGTCAACTATTTTGAAAAAACTTATAAAAATTAAATTTTTGATTACAATCTCTTCAATCTAAAACCAGTTGATTCATAAATTGTGGGATTTTTTAATATAAGATATATTTGTCCACATTATTTACAAGGTTCTTGTAGATTTTATTCAGAAAACAAGCGCTCATCAAAGAAATCTGTAAAGATTCAATATGAGTAACTACCGGAGAAGACGGGATTTAATGAATGTTCCAACACCATAGGCCTGTGCAAAACGCAAGCGAAGGTTTAGAAAAAAGGGCTTTGCTCCAGGTTGAAGCGAAATTATTTTTAACTCCAGGTTTTTCTTTTTTTATCATAGAATTAAATACGAAAACTTAACAATGAATTTTGCCAATTTTTTATTCATAAAATTGATTTCTTTGCGAAATAGACTTACTTTAATTATGGGATGCAATCATTTTGACAGCTTAAAATAAGTTCACAGTTATTTATTAGGAGACAACAATTATGAAGAAAGTCACAGTTCTAGGTTCAGGTATGGTCGGCAAGGCAATTGCCATCGACCTTTCTCAAAAATACAAGGTACAGGCAGTAGATCAAAATAAATACCTGCGTAAAGAATTTGATAAATTAAAAAAAGCCTATCTAAACATAGTCGATCTTTCGAAAAAATCCAACATTAAAAATGTTATCAAAGATTGTGATCTGGTCATAAATGCCCTACCCGGTTTTATGGGATTCCAGGCCCTTAAAACCATTATCAAAGAGAAAAAAAATGTTGTTGACATTTCCTTCTTCCCTGAAGATCCTTTTAAACTCAATAAACTAGCCCAAAAAAATAATGTGACAGCCATAATTGATTGCGGTGTAGCTCCCGGCATGAGCAATATTTTACTGGGTTATCATTATCACAACATGAAGGTCACAGATTATAAATGTTATGTAGGTGGTTTGCCTGCCAATCCTGTTGAGCCCTTTAAATACAAAGCGCCTTTTTCGCCTGTTGATGTTCTTGAGGAATACACAAGGCCGGCTCGTCTTGTAGAGGATGGTGAAATTGTGGAGAAACCTGCTCTCAGTGAACCAGAAGGGCTTCATTTTGATGAGACAGGCTCTCTGGTCGCCTTTAATACTGATGGACTGCGCACTTTGCTAAAAACTATTGATGTTGCCAATATGTCTGAAAAAACTTTACGATATCCCGGGCACCGCAAAATAATGTCAATTTTTAAGGAGTCCGGTTTTTTTGATAAAAAGCCGATAAGCATGAACGGTTGCACGATTTCACCACTCAATTTTACTTCCAAAATTTTATTGCCCCATTGGGAACTAAAACCTGGCGAAAAGGAATTTACAGTCATGTTGGTCAAAATTCGAGGGCAACAAGATGGGCGCCAGGTTGAACATGTTTATAAACTTTTTGATGAATTTAACAGCAAAACCAAAACTTCGTCGATGGCCAGAACGACCGGATACACCTGTACTGCTGCGGCCAACCTCATCCTGGAAGAAAATTATGATAGAAAAGGTATCATCCCGCCTGAATATCTGGGTATTAATGATAAAGAATTCAACTATATTTTGGATTATCAAACCCAGCGGGGAATTACATATAAGCATCAGATCGATGATGTTGAATAAAATTCTACAGAATTTACAGCAATCAAATTTCAGTAATACATAGAAATTAATATACTCCAGGCTTCCATAAAAAAATATTATAAATTAGGGTTGCGATTGAAACATTTTTTTGCAATCTTTACATATAATGGTAGTAAGATCAGAATCAATAGAAAAGGAGTGGATATGTTGAAAAAATTATTTAGTGTATTTTTAGTAATTTTACTGCTGGCAGGCCCATTGGCTTTTGCTCAGGGGTTGAAAATTACAGAGATGGCTTTTTCTGAAAAAGTTGAGAACCATAAGCCTGTCAAAGCAGATACAAGTTTTTCTTACAGTGTAGGCAAAATTTGCTGTTTTACAAAAGTGGAAGGAGCCAAAGATACGACCCAAATAAGCCATATTTGGTATCACGATGATAAACAAATGGCAAAAGTAGATCTCAGTATCAGGTCTTCTTATTGGCGGACCTGGAGTTCCAAGCAGATCCTTAAAAGCTGGATAGGGAATTGGCGTGTAGATGTAGTCAATGCTGCCGGCGATGTTATTAAAAGTAAGGGCTTTGTTATAAAGAAGTAATCAAATATTGATTCAGAACCTGCTGAGATCAAGTAATCTTAAAGACGAATTTAATCCTAAAATACTAAAGGGCGCCCCGGGTTTGGGCGCCCTCCAGTCAGGAATTAGACAAGTAATTACCAGATCAGGGCAAACATTTGGGTAAACAATAGCGATCTTTACTATCGATTTTCTATAATAAATCTTGAGTTATAATTATCTGATTACTGAATATTCCCATTAACAGCAATTTTTAATTTTTTACAATCGGCAAATTGTTCCCACTTATAATAATGAAAGGTTTTCCCTTCTGACATCGCCACAAACATTCCTTTTTGAAATCTTTCATTGAGAGCTACATTGGTAACTTTATATCCATCACTTTGCTTTTTTTATCCTTCACTATTACCCTGTGGTGAAAAGTTTATCTATTCATTAAATTTTTATGATAGCAGAAAGAATTAGAAATCCTTAATATTATCATCGACAGTAACCAGGTCAAATAAACAACAAACTCATTTCAAAAACTCTTTATTCAAAGAAAAAAAAAGGACCCGTGTAATAAAAGTTGTTTGGCTGTCAGGTAAATACAGTCACCGACAGTTTACTTTCAATCCTAGAGCTGCAGCAATTTCTTCCCAGTCAATAGCAGTTACACTACCATCATCATGAACGGGATAAAAAACACCATTTGGGAAAACAGTCCCTACAGATTTTTGGGTCAATACAACACCATCTGTATTTCGGGTTATCTCACCGCCAAAACTACCTATATAGCTTATGGATTTGCGGTCGAACACTCTAAAACAGTTGTCTTTTGTGTGCTGATCTGTAAATATATAATATCCACTATTGTCATCCTTACAGGCAAAAAGTGAAATCCCCTCGGGTTCATAATTAAAATAATCATTCGAAATAATTTTCCCAGTAAACTTGCCATCGAGATTATAAATCTTGATATTCCGCTCCTGTTCATCTGCTATCAGTAAACGGCCATAAGGTCTGTCAATAATAAGAGACTCTACTTTGTGCAGGACTCCTTTTCCATGGGTATCTCCAAAGGCTTTTATATGTTGGGATTTTAAATTACCGTTCTGAACTGAAAAAGTGAAATATTGCACAGACTCGCCCAATTCATCTACAGGTGGCCTGTCTTCATTGGCCATTACATAATTATCAGTAATATACATATGATAACGGCCATTCACAAAATCGACCGTTATACCATAGGGGCGCTTTAATTCCTTTTCACCAATATTGCCAATATGTTTTAAGTCAGGTAAGGTAAAAAGACTAATTCTGTGATTATCCCTTTCTGCTATCAGTAGCAGATCATCCATAACAAGAATCCCGTTAGGGCGGGCAAGGTCACCCTCTTTACCCTTAAACCTTTTTATGAATTCTCCTGTTCGGGCATCATAGATGACAATTGCGTCGCCCGTTTTAGCCGTAGCCAATAACCAGTACTCACCATCGTCGCCTTTCCAAAAGGCCGGGCTGTCAACATTGTCTCCTTCATCCCGATCAGTATGGAACTTTTCTTCCAAAACCACTTTTTCCAATGGTCTCTGGTTCTGCCCATCATTGTCTGTTTTTGCACAATTAATAAGTAAAGATACTCCCATAAAAATAGAAAGTATTAGTGGTATTTTAAATCTCATAATATCCTCAATCATTTTATAAATTGCCTAAAATCAAAATCATACTATTTTTTTTCATCAGGAATGAAGAGACCAAAGAATTAATAACTAATCTTTAGTCTCTTCATTAAAAATCTGATTTTCAAACTATTGGTGAAAAACTAAATTAAATTAATAAACCATTACAAATTAAACTTAACTCCAGCAGTCATCCACCAGGAGTAGAATTCGCGCTGAATTGGTCGATTGATAACGCCCTTATAATATCTCAGATAAGAGTTATTCATATTAATAGCCTGGATAAAGAACTGGAGTTGATCGGTCAATTGCTGATTGGCAGAAAGATCCCACTGAATGTGTTCATCATAATAGATATCCTCTGCTTCTTCTTCACCAAGTTCTGAGAGATGGGCACCATTATAATTCATGCTCACCCGGCCATTGAAACCGCCCTGCTGATAGCTAAGAGCAAAGTTGGCCACATTCTCAGCCTGACCGGCCAGAGGCAGATCTTCACGCTCACCAACGGTTGCTGAAGATGTTGTATAAGTATAATTCATGTAGAGACCAAAGTTACTCAATAGACCGGGTAGAAATGTGAGCTGTTGCTGCCAGTGAACTTCGAAACCATATAGATCAGCAGTTTCGCCTTGAACCCAGGTTTCTCTATCCCATCCATTATATTCTGATCCCGGATCAACAATTTCTTCTTGATAAGGAAAGATAATTTTATCCATTCGCTTGGCAAATATTCCACCTGATAATAATCCTATGCCTTTCAAATAGTGTTCGCCCAATAGATCAAAATTTATTGAAGTTGTGGGTACAAGTTCCGGATTACCTGCTTCGATCTCTTCATCTTCCCTTATAATCAACCTAAAGGGTACCAATGTTTCATAATCAGGGCGAGCAATACCTGTAGTAACAGCTGCTCTAAGATTTGTATTTTTAGACGGACTATATTTAACATGCATCATTGGTAGGATATGGGAAAAATTTTCAGTATTACTATTTTCTGAAGTCCCATCAAAATCGCCTTCTTCGTCAAAGACGATATCATATCCTGTATAATCGAATTTAGTTAATTCGTGTCTAAAGCCACCTAATAACATTACATTACCCATATGAACAGTTGTCATACCATAATAAGCAAAAACATTTTCAGAGGCATCGTAATCAGCCACATATGAATCTTCATAATTGATCTCACTTTCCAGTAAGGGTCCGCCTCTCTTGTCAACAAACCAGTCCCGAATATCCTGGGGCTGAGGGCTTAATGGCGCTGAGTAATTTCCATCCAATATTTTTCCACTGAGATCATCGGGAAATTCACTTAATAGAAAATCACCATCACCTTCATAGCCATATTCCCAAACTGTTTCTTCTCTATCCTTGCTTTTATATTCCTCTTTTAATCCAAATTTAGCGGAAGCGCGCCTATCACCTATAAAATAGGGTAATTTAAAATTTATTTGTCCGCTATAAGTCTGGTCAGTTGTTTTGGTTGTGTCAGCTGCTATCTTGTCAAGAGCATAATTTTTAGGATCCCAATTATAACCTGATGCCAGTCCTTCCAAATTCCACTTTGGGTTATCACGATCTGAAAGATCTAGATTTACTGCTGGTTCTTCATCCATTTCATACTCAATAGTTAATTTATCGGGTTCCTGTTCATCAGCATAGCTATAGGCTATACTATAGTCGAGTTCAAGCCCTGACCATTTGTGTTCACCACCTGCAGAAAAATTTGTCATAGTTTGATTTTGAGTACGGTCTTTTAATTCTGTCCCGAAAACGGCTACTGGAATATGAGTCTGTGAGGTTAAATCCTCATCAGCTTCCATGTTTTGCCGACGACTATGCTCTACGTCGGAATAATAGTTATAAAGAGTATTGAAGTAAAAGTGAGATTTATCATTGGGTTGATAATCCATATTGGCCGACAGAGTTAAACGATCTCGTACTATTTCATAATGGCGAAGTTCCATTTCTTCAGGAGCCCAAAAGTTTTGATCCTCATAATATCCCCAGTCCATTTCATTATTCTCTGATGCCCGATTAGTTCTATTGAAGCTGCCATTTAATAAAAGTCCAATATTATTATTTTCCCCAAATTGATCACCATAAGTCAGGTCGGCTTGATAGACACCCTTGCCAGACATTTCATTAAATCCACCCTTTAATGAAGATTTAAGAATTTTACCGGGATAATCAAGAGCACTTTTAGTATTCAAATTAATCGATCCGCCAATAGAAGCACCACTCATATCAGGAGTAATTGCTTTTGTAACTTCGATTGATTCTAATGCATCTGCAGACATTACATCCAAAGCTAATGCTCTCATATCGGATTCCGGAGTCGAAACACTTGCTCCATTAATAGTGGTACTATTTAATCTGGAGGATGTACCTCGAACTAAAGCATAGCGGCCCTCACCCTGATCTCGAGCCAGTGCGATTCCTGGTACACGCTGAAGAGCTTCCGCCGTATTTACATCGGGAAATAGCCCAATTTGTTCTTCATTGACTACATTTACAATCTTTTCAGAGGACTTCTGCTCATTAAGGGCTCGGGTCTGACCTACTCTCATTCCTGTTACCAGAATTTCACCCATTCGAATCTGCTCTGGTTCCATTTCTATATTCATATTCAATTTTGGGTTTTCCTCAGATAATGTTATTTCTGTGGAAAATTTCTTATATCCAATATAGGTCGCTGTTATTTTATGAGTACCAAAAGGTAAATTGGAAATATAAATTCTACCAGACTTATCAGAAGCACAACCTGCTTGAATATTTTCACAGACAACATTGGCGCCAGGTAAATATTCTCCTGAATTTGCATCAACTACCCGACCCTGAATTACACCAGTATCCTTTGCATACAAAAAATCAACACTCACTAAAACACAAATACTAAGCAGAACCAAAGAACTTAGCCTAATTATTTTTTTCATTCTCTCTTCAAAATACATACGTCCCTCCTCTTTAATTTTGCTATTAACATTATTATAATAGTTCTAAAATTCGGTTTTTACGCCCCATCTACTTTCTTATTTTCCTCCTTTCCCTTTAAAATTCAAAACTTAAAATAACCAGTGTTTAAAATTCATGTAAACATACTATGAATTTTATAGATATCTATTATTACCGCCCCCCTTTCTCTTTTCTGATTCAGTTTAGATCATTATCTTACTTTAAATAAGTTGAGTACATCAAATTATATTTCCCGCTACCCCAACCATCATCACGATAAAATTCAACTTTAATATAGGGTTTCTCCAAAATTATTTTTACAAATGTACTTCTTGACAGATTAGTATTCTGATTATAGGTTTCTATATATTTTTGTTTAAGCTCCGGGTCACTTTTATAATTCTTATAAAACTTTTTCAGTGATTTTAAGGCCGGTTTATCTTCTAATTCTTTGTAATAAATTCCATCAGTAAGATCAGAATAATATAACATCTTTTTTAAGTTATACTTTCTCCGCTCCAATTGCTGAAAATACTCAGTAATGATCTGATTTGTTTGTTTATCTGATGAATTTTGGGCAAGGATCTGATTCAGTTCGGAGTATACAGATTCTGGAAAAGGGCTTTCTATACCACGGGCATGTCCACCATCAATTTGCCATAGACCATTGATCTTAGCAATAGAGGCTCCATGAGTATGTCCACAAAAATAGGCTGATACATTATACTTGACCATTAATTGATGAAAACGAAAACTACTCTTGGGATATTTATTCATTGAGTCATCTTGATGCCGAATGCGTCCACTATTCAAATCCGGCATTGCCACTAAAGGCTCATGAGCTGCCACAAAAATATAGGGTTTATCAGTATTCTTTAAGTCATCTTCCAGCCATTCTAGAAGTTCTGGGACAACCTT
>DATGCI010000050.1:0-2453 GCA_035312185.1 bacterium | reverse complement strand
ATCATGAAACAATCAACAAGTATTTCACGTCGAAGAATAGAAAGATATTGATAGCAAAACACACCTACAGCATACCTACATTTTCTTGGTAAATAACAAGAATATTAGTTGTTATTGACCCTATTATTTAAGATATTTAATTGATAGTTTTTTAACAGATATTAGTTGGTGATATTTGCCCTTCTCCCGTCGAAGTAGTATACAATCGAGTAGGGTAAAGTAGAACTTTTTTTTTTCTTAGTTCTACTTTATCCCTCTCACAGAACCGTGCTTACGGGTCTCGTACACGGCTCCTGTTAAATCTTGTTCATATCAATAATATTGATGCAAAGTATTCACTTCAATTTTACCTAAATTATAAAGTCCTTGATTTTCAAACCACATGTTTGGAAGTGCCATCGAGACTAAGGGACTATTGGAATTTCTCCATCTTGTTACAGAGATTTTCTTGTAAGTTCCTTTATAGCCCATTCTTCGCAATTGCTTGTGAAGTGGCTTCCAACTTTTCCATGCGGTCATTATCATCATTCTTAGACGTCGGCGTGTCCATTCCATCATTCTTGTGAAGTATCCTTTGCAACGGGATATTCTGTAATAATTTGAATAGCCGCGAAGTAACATGTTCAGTTTCACCAGATAATATTTCAGACATTTGCCTTGTCTTCGCGGTGTTAGTTCTCTTATTCGGTCTTTCAGATTTCTTTGACTTTTCTTAGAAATAACAACGCCATAAGGTTTAATTGTAAACCCAAGATAGGCTATCCCTTTTTCCAAATCCGTCAGGTGAGTTTTCTTCCTGTTTACTGTCAACTTTAGTTCCTTTTCAAGATAATGTTCAGCAATTGCCTGATATTTTCCTGATTGGCTCTTGGTTGACGCGAATATCAGAATGTCATCTGCATATCGCACGATTCTTACCTTCTGATTTTTCATGTATTGGTCAAAATTGTCCAGATATATGTTCATCAGTAAGGGCGATATGATTCCGCCTTGAGGGCTGCCCACCGTTGTTGGTTCGTAATTGCCTTTATCCATTATTCCTGACTTCAAAAATTGGGTTATCAAGGACAGGACTTTGCCGTCACTAACCTTTTTGTTTACTGATTGGGTTATCAGTTCGTGGTCTAGGGTGTCAAAACATTTTGATAAATCCATATCAACCACATTTTCTAACCCGTAGTATCTTGCAAACCTTTCGGCTTTGGCGACGGCGTTTTGGGCGCTACGGTACGGTCGATAACCGTAACTGGACGGGTGGAAATCCGGTTCAAATATCGGTTGCAAAACATTAAGTAATGCCTGCTGTACGATTCTGTCCCGGATTGTTGGGATACCTAAAGGACGTTTACTGCCATCAGGTTTGTCTATGTAAACTCGTTTGACGGCGCACGGTTTGTATTTCCCGCTCTTTAGGTCATGGTGCAGTTCTATCAGATATTTCTCTGCCTGGGCTGTGAATTCAATTATACTTTCGCCATCGATTCCAGCCGTTTTTGAACCTTTATTTCTTTTGACTTCATCATAAGAATGCCAAAGGTTTGGCAGTGAATATACTTTATCGATTAAACTGTACCATTTGCGCATTTTTTTTTCCCCCTTTGCAGTATGTTTTCTGTGAATTCCATCTGAAAGCAGGCTGTTTCTTCTCAAAGTCTTTCCAATGTCTCTAGCACTAAGGCAATCTATATTGGAAAATCATGGTCTTTGACCTTCTTTGATAATCAACACTCGCACGGATTTGTAAACCAGCCGGTTCGTCACCACCGGTTTATAAATTCCTCCTATCATTTCAGACGGGATTGTCTTTGCTTATACTTCAAATTTCTTTTCACTTGTCACATATCTTCGATTTAACTTCACCCCTTCACACCTGCAACTTTCTTTTGGAGCATTGCAGTCATTGCAACTCGGTTTGCGCTCTCCTTTGTGCAATGTCGTCTGAGTTTTATCCTCCACCCCATTACTGGGACTTCATCGGCTCTGACTTTATCACTACTACGGGTTCATCTGCCACCTGCACTCTCTTTATGAATTCTTGTCTCTCAACTTGTTTCCACTTTGCCAATCAGGCAAGAATACAGGCTTCCCTCGTTTAGCAAACATTCCTGTTAGTGAAGCCATCCGTTATAACTATCAATTGTCTTCGGAACTTTGGGCGTCAGTACTTTTTGCAACCTTACCCCAATTGATAGCCAAAGTCGGTTCACTTCATTATGTTCCACTAACTTGCTAAGCCTTCCTTCACACCCTTCCGTTGCCGGAAACGCACTTGGCTTCGCATTGGTCTTCCCTTCCGATTGGGCGACCACGGGATTGTCATTTGTCAATGAACTTTCCGTTGGAAATGTTTGCCTGCAAGGCAAACAAAAAAGGGCTGTCATTAATAACAGCCCTTTTTAAGTTTATAGAAACAGGTCGCTTATTTCAGACCACGTTTTTCCAATAAAGCATCG
>DATGCI010000049.1:0-4207 GCA_035312185.1 bacterium | reverse complement strand
AGAATGGATTAAAACATTGGCAAATTCACGCTCAATTCTAATATCGTAGTTGTCAGCATTGTCAGCAATCCTATCAGCGCTAATATATATTTCACCTTCTATCGGCTCACCCGGCTCGTTGAGATTGAAACTAATCGTATCAGTTAATAAGTCTTGGTCATAAAATTCCTGTTTGAGTTTGTTCAAATGCTGATCAGTCGAAATAATAATAGTTAATTTTTTGATCTGAGTCTGTTCTTCTCTTTGAACAAATCTGACAATGTTACTGATGATTTTTTCATCAATAATGTATTCTGAATGTTGATTATAAATTTTGATTTCGAAATCGGGCATTTTATTTATTTTGTTTAATGGTCAACCAGCAGCGGAATTTTATGGAATATTGTGGCTAATTTTAAAGTTAATCGAATCAAGATGATTGACTGGAATCAGATTTATCTTTTTCTTCTTTTCCATTTTCTGCTTCTTCAATATCTTCCTGATCAGGATATTCAACACGAACATGATATTCGCTTTTCAATGTTGGCATAATTCCAGTATTGTCCTCAATACTTCCTTTGATATTTTTTAAGTCGGCAAATGTGAGCGGTGATTCGTCAAGTTGGCCCTCATCCAGTTTTTTCTTAATTATTTTATCCACAACTCTTTCAAGTTGTCTCAAACTGGGTTTATTAAGCGAACGGGTCGCGGCCTCAATTGATTCGCAAATCATCAAAATTGCCGTTTCTTTTGTATCCGGTTTAGGTCCGGGATAGCGGTAGTCATCTTTATTTATATCCTCGGGATTTTCGGATTGTTCGAGAGCCTTATTATAAAAATATTCAATCACAGTAGTACCGTGGTGAGTTCGAATAAATTTTGTAATGACTTCAGGCAAATTATACTTTTGGGCTAGCTTAATGCCTTCTTCTACATGATTAATAATAACCAGAGCACTTAAATTAGGTTTGAGCTTATCATGCTTATTTTCAACATAAGCCTGATTTTCGATAAAATATTCCGGTTTTACTATTTTTCCAATATCATGATAATAGGCACCAATCCTTGTCAGAAGGGCATTAGCACCAACTGCATCAGCAGCAGCTTCAGCAAGATTACCCACAGTAATAGAATGGGAAAAAGTTCCTGAACCCTCTTTAGATAATTTTTTGAGGAGGGGATGGTTGAAATCGGCCATTTCCAGCAAACCAAGATCTGTTGTGATATCAAGAGAGGTCTCGACTGAAACTATTAATCCATAAGTAAGGAATGGCGAGAAAATACCATTTATGCTTCCAGCAATGAAATGTTGTGTCATATCTTCCAGCGATGCAAACTGCATAATTTCAGTCAGAGAAATTGTGACCAGATAGCCGAGAACAATGTAGATTACTGATTTCATGACTTGAATTCGACGGCGCAAACTCCGCACGGAAAAAATTGCCAGAGCACTAACCAGCATAGAACTGATAATAAAATAAATATTGCCACCTAGCTGAAAACCCAGTAAAATACATAAAATACTTAGCCCCACAAATGCCGTAACACTATTGAAAATTATAGTAAAAGTTAGAGCAGCAATTGTAACCGGTATGGAAAATTCAGACATATTGAAATTGAAGACAAAAAGATTGGTGACAATTACTTCTATTAGAAAAATCAGGGCTATAAGGAGCGAAAATTTGAAATCATCCAAAATATTGCGATCATGAACATAGAAAAAGCTAAGTAAGAGAAGGAATATGATTATGACCACCAGCCATTGTCCCAGAAAGATGAGAGGGTCGCCGAGCAAAGGGAGCGGACGTCGCAAAGGGTTTTTACTCTGAATTTTTTGAGCCCGGGCCTTGTTCAATGACTGCAATTTGGCATAAATATCTTTGTTAACTTTAGTATTGGCATCAACAATTTTTTCATTCTCCAGAACGATTCCCTTGCTGAGCGGCACTCTGGAGCGGGCTCGATCCTGTCTTTCCTTCGTTATTTCCGATTGCCAGATTAGATTGGGCTTGATCACAATTTCCAGAATATCTTTTAGTATATCTTGCTTTTGTTGTTCGGCTTCAGGAAAACCATTATCAATTTGCGAAGAAATCTCAATTCGAAGACTATCGATGAATAAAATACTCCCAGTATCCATATGGACTTCCCGATTCTCCCGGGAGGTGCTTGTAACAGCAATTTGTTTGGAGATGATGCTATCACTCACGCAGTTGGCAATTTTAGCGCTTCTATATTCATCAAGGATTTTGTATAATGTACCTAAATCTGTGCTTTGAATATCTTTCTGTCCATAAATTATCTGAAAAATAGGCCGCTCTTCGTTTTGAATTCCATATTTTGATTTTAGATTCTCCAGTGCTCTGTAGAATTGAGATGAATCCTGCGAGTAAGTGGCGCTATTTTCATTGTCCTGCAAATTTTGATACTGCTGTGATAATGATTGGAGACCTTCAACTAGGGCTCTAAGATCACTCCGTTGCAGGGATACTTCTACCTCTTTGAATACTGCGGGGATCTTTCTTATAGCAGCCTGGCGCTCCTGAGCAACCTCTTGATCTGTTTTGAGGATAGGAAAATCAAAAGGAGCAATTATTTTTTCTCGGGTAATATCATTGACCTGATAATTATATTCACTATAATTGTTTTTGGGAAAAAATAAAGTGATCACAAAGGTGAGAATAAAGTAGAGTAAAAAAACATTATTGGGAATTGATTTAAGTCCGGAAATCAGTGAATAATTACCAGCATTCCGTTTTTTAAACATATATCACCTACTTCATTAATCAGCATATTTTATATCTTTAATATTGAGCTGAATTTCTTTCATTCCATTGTAGCGATTTTCTTCAATAACAAAAGCAATATTCAAAGGCCGATTACTGATAAGCATTTCATAAAGATTGGCCAGTTTCCAGCCGATTGCACTGATAACTATTTTATTCTGAATTGCTCTAAATTTCAAATGATTTTTGCCTACTATGCGGGGAATTCCTGAAACTGATACATTTTCGGCAACAAAAACTGGTTTCATATTAGAAGGTCCAAATGGCGATAGCTTTTTCAAAACCGAAATAGTCCGCTGGTTTATTTCATTAAATTTTATAACGGAGTCAATATTGATAGTCGGAGTCAGCATTTTATCGGTGATCTGTTCATCAGCAATTTCAGTCAATTTTGATTTGAGTTCCTCTATATTGTCATCAGAAACAGTTAATCCGGCTGCTCGAGGATGACCACCGAAATTTTCAAGATGTCGAGCACATTTAGAAAGAACTTCATAAATATCAAATCCGGGAATACTTCGGGCTGAACCTACGCCAACATTATTGTTATCGACGGAGATCATAATAGCAGGACGTTTATACTTGTCAATCAGTTTAGAAGCCACAATTCCCAGCACGCCTTTATGCCAGTCTTTTTTATGGAGCAGAAATAACTTGTCATCCTCAGTATCATAATTCGAATTGAGCTGAACTAATGCCTCATTAATGGTTTTGTCTTCGATAGAGCGCCTTTTGGAATTCAATTTTTCCAGATGAGTGGCCAACTGATGGGCATTGACATTACTTTTTGTTGTTAAAAGATTTACTGCCAAGGAAGCACTCGCAATTCGACCAGCGGCGTTCAAGCGGGGTGAAACTCTAAAAACAATGTCGGAAACTGAGATGTGTTTGGAATTGGCCAAACCGGTGATAGAAAGTAATTCTTTTATACCAGGATTGGTAGTATCCTTGATTTGTTCCAGGCCTTCGGCAACAAGAATACGGTTCTCACCAGCCATTTTCACAATATCTGCTGCAGTTCCGATAGCAACAAGATCCAGAACTTCAGTAAGAAAAATTTCCCCAATCTTAAAATCCTGGGCTAAGGCTTCAGCCAGTTTAAAAGCCACACCAACACCAGCCAAATAGGGGAAAGGATAATCACAATCTTTCTGCTTGGGATTGACAATGGTAAAAGCGTCAGGAAGATTTTCACCAACTGTATGGTGATCGGTGATGATCACATCAATATTATTTTTATTGGCATAATCTACTTCATCAATTGCACTTATGCCACAATCACAGGTAATTATCAAAGAGGAGCCTTCTTCTTCAATAGAATCAATTCCTGGTCTGGAAAGACCATAACCCTCTTTTTCGCGATCAGGAATATAATATTCAGTTTCAATACCAATTTTTTGAAAAAACAGATAAAGCAGGGAAGTAGATGTTGCTCCATCTAC